>JALPXT010000060.1 GCA_023271485.1 Dehalococcoidia bacterium
TCGCCGTTATTTGCGCAAAACTTGCGCTCAAATGGTAGCAAAGTGCAACCATATTTTGCGTTATGTTCTTGCGCCCCCGACTTTGCTCCCCGTTCCATTGACCCAGGAATGGATAACTCCCAAATCACCCCCTTGACAAACGCCCGCGGAGTATGGTATAAATAATTAGCACTCTCAGGGGGAGAGTGCTAATTTTGCCAAACTAAGGATGGAGGTGATTGATGGCACTGAATGTTACCCCACTGGCTGATCGGGTGATCGTGAAGCCGCTAACCCGCGAGGAGGTAACGAAGGGGGGCATCGTGCTCCCGGACACTGCCAAGGAGAAACCACAGGAAGGAAAAGTGGTGGCGGTCGGACCTGGCAGGCTTTCCGAGGATGGAAGCAAGCGTATTCCAATGGATGTCCAGAAAGGCGATAAGGTGATCTACGCCAAATACGCCGGCACGGAGTGGAAATATGAGGATGAGGAGTATCTCATCCTTCGTGAAAGCGACATCCAGGCCAAGAGAAAGAAGTAGGGCATCAGGGGGACACCCCCTGAAACCCCCGACATAAAGGAGGGAGAAAGATGGCAAAACAAATAGCCTACAGTGAAGATGCACGGCGATCCCTGATCAACGGGGTTGACGCCATGGTAAACGCCATGAAGGTGACGCTCGGGCCGAAAGGGCGTCCGGTGGCTTTAGACAAGAAATTCGGCCCCCCCTCGGTGGTTGATGACGGGGTTAGCATTGCCAAGGAGATCGAGCTTGAGGATCCCTTCGAGAACATGGGGGCTCAACTGGTAAAGGAGGCCGCCACCAAGACCAATGATGCCTGCGGTGACGGCACTACCACTTCCAGCGTCCTGGCGCAATCCATAGTCCACGGAGGGATGAAGAACATCGCTGCCGGGGCTAATCCCATGGCGCTCAAGCGGGGCATCGAGAAGTCCACACTCGCAGTGGTAGAGGAATTGAAGAAGATATCAACCGAGGTGAAAGGTAAGGAGCAGGTGGCCCAGGTAGCCACGGTCTCCTGCCGCGATGCCGAAATCGGCAATCTCATTGCCGATGTAATGGAGAAGGTTGGCAAGGATGGGGTGATCACCGTCGAGGAAGGTAAGGGCCTGAAGTTCGAGACCGAGTTCGTGGAAGGAATGAAATTCGACCGCGGCTACATCAGTCCTTACTTCATAACCAATCCGGACCGTATGGAAGCTGTAGTTGAGGAGCCATACATTCTGATCACCGACAAGAAGATCTCCGCCGTCTCCGATCTGCTCCCCGCACTGGAGAAGATGCTTCAGGTGAGCAAGAATGTGTTTATCCTGGCTGAGGATGTTGAGGGCGAAGCGCTGGCCACTCTGGTGGTGAATAAACTCCGCGGCACCCTCACCTGCCTGGCGGTCAAAGCGCCCGGGTTCGGCGACCGCCGCAAGGCTATGCTCGAGGACCTCGCTATCCTCACCGGAGGCAAGGTGATCAGCGAAGAGGTGGGACGAAAGCTGGATTCAGTTACTGTCGAGGACCTCGGCCGGGCGAGAAGAGTGGTTGCCGATAAGGATGACTGCACCATCGTCGAGGGCAAGGGCGCAGAGGAGGACATCAAAGGTCGCATCAAACAGATCAAAACCCAGATCGATGACACCACCTCTGATTTCGACCGCGAGAAACTGCAGGAGCGGCTCGCTCGTCTTGCCGGCGGAGTGGCGGTGCTGAAGGTTGGGGCTGCCACCGAGGTTGAACTCAAGGAGAAGAAGCTCCGCGTTGAGGATGCTCTCTCAGCCACTCGTGCGGCAGTGGAAGAAGGCATCGTCCCCGGCGGTGGCGTTTCCCTGCTCAACTGCATTTCGGTGCTCGATGACCTCCGGTTGGAGGGCGATGAGTCTACCGGTGCTGCCATCCTGAAGCGAGCCCTCGAGGAACCTCTGCGCACGATTGTGGAGAATGCCGGCGAGGAAGGCTCAGTGGTGGTGGACTTCGTTAAGAAGAGTAAGGAGGGGAAGGGATACGACGCCGAGAAGATGGAATACGTCAATATGATCGGCAAGGGGATCATCGATCCCACTAAGGTGGTCCGTTCCGGGCTGGAGAACGCCGCCAGTGTAGCCGCGGTGATACTCACTACGGAGGCTATGGTCACCGATCTCCCGGAAAAGAACAAGGGACCGGCAACGCCGCCGATGCCGCCGGAATACTAAAGGCGGGATCAGAGGTCAAAAAGGGGCGGCAGCCACAGGCTGCCGCCCCTTTACTTTTTGAAATAGCCGGATCACAGAGTCAACAGCTTCTGTAACCGCCCATCATCAGAAACCGGCCCCACGATAGCCAGGCTCAATCCGTCAGAATGAAATAACTTCTGCGCCACCCTCCTGACATCATCGCAGGTGATAGCATCCACTATGGAGACCACCTCATCCACAGTTTTGATCTCTCCGGTCAGAAGCTCCTGACTTCCCATCCAGCCGGAGACACTCTTGGTATCCTCCATGCGAATCATCAGACGACCCTTGCCCATCTCCTTGGCCTTGACAAGTTCCTGTTCTGGAACATCCTCCGCTTTGAACCGAGAGAGCTCATCCAGGATAACCACGATGGCCGCCTCGATGTTCTTGGGTTCAACCCCGGCATAGATAGTGAGCGAGCCGGAGTCAAAGAAGTGACTCCCATAGCTGTGAACATCATACGCCAGCCCCCTTCGCTCGCGAAGCTCCAGGAAGAGACGACTGCTCATCCCCTCCCCCAGGACAATGTTCAACAAGTCGAAGGCAAAGCGGTCGGGATCAGAATTAGAAACGCCCCGCAAGGCAATACACAGATGAGCTTGCTCCGTCTCCCTGAACTCCATTAACAGGCGAGGCTCATCCTGCTCATCCCGGACCGGAATCCAGGCAGTGGGTGTGTCGCCAGACGCTCCGCTCCAATCATCAAATATATCGCTTATGTAAGCCACCGCCTCATCATGGCTTATGTCGCCGGCAACGGATACGACGGTATTTCCAGGGATATACTGGCCTCCCCAATAGCCACGCAATGCCTGGGTAGTCAAGGTGGATACTGTCTCTTTGCTTCCGGCGACCTCTCGTCCGAGAGCCTGATCCGGCCAGATAACTTCGTCAATGAGCATGTTTACTCTCTGTTGGGGAGAATCCATGCTCATGTTGATCTCCTCAATGATCACCTGACGCTCTTTCTCCACCTCGACAGGATCGAATTTAGAGCCGCGGATCATATCAGCTAAGACATCCAGGCCAATTCTGAAGTGCGGGCGGGCCACTTTAGTCCAGTAAACCGTCAGCTCTTTATCGGTACCGCCGTTGAGAACCCCGCCGATCCCCTCAATAGCCTCGGATATCTCTTTGGTGGTTGCTCGCTGTTTGGTCCCCTTGAACAGGAGGTGCTCAACAAAATGAGAGATCCCTGCTTGCTCGGCAGGTTCGTAGCGGGAACCAGCACCGACAAAGATACTGATAGACACTGAGTGGATGTGAGGCATATTACTGGTTACAATGCGCAGGCCATTGTCTGCAACAGTCTTTTGATACATGGTAGATCCTCTTTCTCCAGATTCAAGAATCGATCATCCTCGTAATTCGATTCTAGCCTAATGCTACCACCGGTGTCAAACCCGTCCCTTGACACCGGCACGTAGCTGTGGTATGGTCTATTCACGGCACGGTTGGCGAAGTTTTCGTATTCCGCTCCCTCGGGGCGTTTTTTTTGATTCGCTGACCGCCTTTTGGTGCCGGATCGAGAGGTGAAGGAGAAGACCCATGAGAATGAATGGCGCCCAAATGCTTTGCCAATCGCTGGTGAACGAGGGAGTGGAGGTTGTTTTTGGCTATCCCGGTGGAGCTATCTTGCCTCTGTATGATGTGCTGCCCCAGTATCCACAACTACGCCATATCCTGGTGCGCCATGAGCAGGGCGCGGCCCACGCTGCCGATGGCTATGCCCGCGCCACCGGCAAGGCCGGTATCTGCTTTGCCACCTCAGGCCCGGGGGCTTGTAATCTCGTCACCGGTATCGCCAGTGCCCATCTCGACTCCTCGCCGGTGATAGCCATAACCGCGCAGGTCGCCAGACACTTCATCGGCAAGGATGCCTTCCAGGAGATAGACATCACCGGCATCACGGTACCCATTACCAAGCATAACTATCTGCTGACCAGGGCAGAGGATATTGCTAACGTGCTCAAGGAAGCATTTCATATCGCCACCACCGGACGGCCGGGGCCGGTGCTGATTGACATCCCGCGCGATGTGTTCACCGATGAGGCTGCCTTCGCCTATCCAGCCAGGGTCAATCTAGCAGGATACTGCCCCACTGTCCAGGGGCATCCATTGCAGATAAAGAAAGCCGCCAGACTCATCAACGAGGCGAAACGTCCAGCGATCATCGCCGGACGCGGGGTTATCGTCTCCGAAGCCTATGAAGAACTCAAAGAGCTGGCGGAGAAAGCTCAAGTGCCGGTGATCACTACCCTTCTGGGCATCAGTTGCTTCCCTGAAAACCACGTTCTCAGCTTTAACATGCTGGGCATGCACGGCATGGCTTATGCTAACCTGGCAGTAGATGCCGCGGATCTCATCATCGCCATCGGAATGCGGTTCGACGATCGCGCCACCGCCAGGGTATCTGGCTTTGCTCCTCACGCCCAAATCATTCACATCGATATCGATCCCGCCGAGATCGGAAAGAACCTGAAAGTGAGCGTGCCCATCGTGGGAGACGTCAAGAATGTGCTGCGCTCGCTGAACAAGCAGATCGAATCGCGCACGCACATCGATTGGATCCAGCAGATAGAACAGTGGCGCCATGAGCATCCCTCAACCGCGATTCGGGAAACTGAGGAGCTTCTGCCCCAATATGTGATACGCAAGATTCACGAGGTTACCGCCGGCAGAGCCATCATCGTCACTGGCGTCGGGCAGAATCAGATGTGGTCGGCGCAGCACTACTGGTACGATAAGCCGAACAGTCTCATCTCCTCGGGTGGATTAGGAACGATGGGATTTGAGCTGCCCGCAGCCATAGGAGCGAAGGTAGGGCTCCCTGACGACTGCGTATGGTGTATCGCCGGCGACGGTGGCTTCCAGATGACGGTGCAGGAACTGGCCACCGCGATTCAAGACGACATCGCCGTCAAGATAGCCATCCTCAACAATGGCTATCTTGGGATGGTGCGGCAGTGGCAGGAGCTGTTCTATGATCGCCGCTACGTCGCTACCCCGCTTAGCGGTCCTGATTTCATCAAGCTTGCTGAGGCCTACGGATTGCCCGCCCTCAGAGTAAGGAGCAAAGCTGAGGTGATCCCTGCCATTCAGAAGGCGATGGATCATCAAGGGCCTTTCCTGATCGACTTCGTGGTCGAGCCCGAGGAGAATGTCTATCCGATGGTCGTACCGGGGGCAGCCATCACCGAGATCATCGAAGCACCAGGGGAGAAGGTGGAATTTGGCAGCAAGCCGCGCAATATCAGCAATCTGTGAGTAGCACGAAAATGTCTGCGATAAAACACACCATAGTTGCTCTGGTTGAAGACCGGCCGGGCGTACTCAATCGAGTAGCCAGCCTTTTTCGCCGGCGGGGATTCAATATCGAGAGTCTCGCCGTAGGGCACTCGGAGATACCGGGGTTCTCCAGAATGATCATCGTCGTTGACGGCGCTACCACCGCCGTGGAGCAGGTTAGAAAGCAGCTCGATAAGCTAATCGAAGTAATCAAGGTAACCGACATCAGCGAAGATAACATCGTTGCTCGCGAACTGGCACTGATAAAGGTAGAGTCCAGTCCATCGACACGGAGCGAGATCATGCAGATCACCGATATCTTTCGGGCGAGCATACTCGACGTCGCCCCCGATTCCATTGTGATAGAGGTCACCGGCGATGATGACAAGGTAAGCTCACTCGTCGAGCTCCTCCGGGGATTCGGCATAATTGAACTGGCCCGCACCGGGCGTATCGCTATGGTACGGGGGACCATCGGGCCCCTTCGCAAACAAGGGCAGGGACAATCTAAACGACGGTCAGGTAGATAGGCTGAAGTCTGAAGACTGAAGACCGAGGACTGAAGGCTGAAGGAGGAAAAGTGGCTAAGATCTACTACGAGAAGGATGCAGACCTTGCTTTACTCAGGGGCAAGACCATCGGCATCATTGGCTTTGGCAGCCAGGGGCACGCTCATGCCCAGAACTTGAGAGACAGCGGGTGCCGGGTCATGGTTGGCGAGATTCCCGGCAGCGAGCCATGGGAGAGCGCCGAGGCGGCGGAACTAAAGGTGGCTACCGCCGACGAGGTATCCAAAAATGCGGATATTATCGTCATGCTCGTCCCCGATACCCTGCAGCCCCGGCTTTATCGTGAGTCCATCGAGAAGAATCTCACAGTGGGGAAGATGCTGATGTTCGCCCACGGCTTTAACATCCATTTCAACCAGATAGTTCCCCCCTCCGGTGTTGACGTCACCATGATTGCACCCAAATGCCCGGGCCACATGCTACGCCAACTGTATACTGAAAACTCGGGGCCTCCCGCCCTGATAGCGGTGGGACAAGACTCCTCCGGCAAGGCTAAAGAGACAGCCCTGGCCTATGCCAAAGGTCTTGGTTGTGCTCGAGCGGGGATTCTGGAGACCACCTTTGCCGAAGAAACCGAGACCGACCTCTTCGGCGAGCAGGTGGTGCTCTGCGGCGGCGTTACCAGTCTGATGAAAACCGCCTTCGAGACCCTGGTGGAAGCCGGTTACCAGCCGGAGATCGCCTACTTTGAGGTGCTTCATGAACTCAAGCTCATCGTTGACCTGATTTACCGCGGTGGCCTCAGCTTCATGCGCTACTCGGTTAGCGATACCGCCGAATATGGCGACTACACCCGCGGGCCTCGGATAATCAATGATGAGGTCCGCGACGAGATGTGGAGCATCCTGGAGGAGATCCAGAATGGCACCTTTGCCCGGGAATGGATTCTGGAGAATCAGGCTAACTGCCCTGGCTTCAGCGCCCACCGCAAGCATGAGGTGGAACACGAGATCGAACAAGTGGGCAAAGAGCTGCGAGCGATGATGCCCTGGTTGAAGTAGGGACCGACCGCTTTTTAGGGGGTTTCAGGGGGAGAATCCCCCTGATGATCTTGCGCGAAGAATCAAATCCCTTGCTCCTCCAGACCAGGAAACTGCTCAGGCGCTTTGGCCTTCACGCCAGGAAGGGGCTGGGACAGCATTTTCTCGTCGATCAGGCCGCGCTGCGGGTGATAACCGGGGCCGCAGAGCTAACTCCCGATGATACGGTGGTGGAGGTGGGGCCGGGGCTGGGGGTGCTCACTGAAGAGCTGGCCGGAATCGCGGGGAGAGTGGTCGCCATCGAGATCGACCCCCGAATCGCCTCGATCCTGACCGAGAGGTTCTCGCACCGGAGCAATGTCACCATTGTCAGTGATGATGTGCTCCAATTCGCCCCATTGGCGGTTTTCGCACCTGAGATAGGCAACCCTGATTTCAACTACAAAGTGGTGGCTAACTTGCCATACTATATTGCCTCCGCGGTCATCCGTCATTTCCTGGAGGCGGAGTTCAAGCCTCGGTGCATGGTGGTGATGGTGCAGAAGGAAGTCGCCCAAAGCATCGTCGCTGTCCCGGGCAAGATGAGCATCTTGAGCGTCAGCGTCCAACTGTACGGCAAACCAGTCATAGCAGGGTATGTTCCGGCACAAAGTTTCTATCCCCCACCTAAAATCGATTCGGCGATCGTGCTCATCGATGTCTATAGTCAGCCGGTCGTGGAGGTCGAGGGATTCTTCCGGGTGGTGCGAGCCGGTTTCAGCGCCCCCAGGAAGCAATTACGCAATGCCCTGGCTCAGGGGTTATCTATTCAGCCCAACGCTGCCGCGGAGATATTGAGCATGTCGGGGATATCCCCCCAGAGGCGAGCCGAGACGCTCAGCATGGAGGAGTGGGCTGAGCTCTCCCGAACAGTTGTCAGTCGTCAGCCAGTAGTTGACAGCCACAGGAGGTAATTGGTAATTGGTAATTAGGGGTACGGTGTATCACCAATCACCAATCACCAATCACTAATCACGCAAGACTGAGGATTTTGCATGTTAACTCTCCCGGTCTATGCTAAGGTGAATTTGACCCTCGAGGTATTGGGGAAGCGGGATGATGGCTATCACGAAATTTCCAGCGTTCTCCAGACCATCGATCTCGCGGACCTACTGTCTTTCGAACCGGCGACGGGGATCAGATTTGTCTGCCGAGACCCTGGCACCGGTCAAACGTCATCACTTGAAGAGATGGTCTTGAAGGCGGCGAGCCTGCTCCTAGAAGAAGCAGCTTGCTCGAAGGGGGCGGTCATTCGAGCGGAAAGCGTGCGCATTCCC
>JALPXT010000061.1 GCA_023271485.1 Dehalococcoidia bacterium
TCGCCCGTCGCTTGCCAATAGCCCCCTGTAGCGCTCGATTTATATGGTGCTGCCCCCATCTATGGCAAGGACCTGGCCGGTCACATAACTCGCAGACTCAGAAGCCAGGAAAACGATGGCTCCTACCATCTCCTCAGGCTCGCCTATCCGCCTCATGGGAGTCCTGCTCATAGCAACCTCGAGAATCGCCGGGCTGCTCCAGAGGGCCTCACTGAAGCCAGTCCTGGTCAGCCCCGGCGCTACTGCATTCACCCTGATATTGTATTGAGCCCATTCCTGTGCCATCACTTTGGTCGCCATGATCACCCCGGCTTTGCTTATGGAGTAAACCGGCAAGATGCTCGGGGTAATCCCCTCCACCGAGGAAACATTGACTATCGCGCCTCCGCCCTGTTCCTTCATCACCCGGGCCACCGCCTGGCTGAGAAAGAACAGCCCCTTCAGATTGAGGTTCATGATGGAGTCCCAGGCACGTTCCCCTATCTCCAGCGCCGGGTCCATGACCGGGTTGGTCCCCGCATTGTTCACCAGAATATCAATCCGGCCAAACTCTGCCTTGACCTGATTGACCAGATTGCTTATCTCCTCCAACCGCCCCACATGCACTGCTATGGCCAGAGATTTCCTGCCCAGACCCTTTATCTCTTCAGCCGCCTTCTCTAGGTCCGGAAGTTTCCGACTGGCTACCGCCACGTCCGCCCCTGCCCGGGCAAGCCCCAGGGCAGCAGCCTTGCCAATGCCCCGGCCACCACCGGTTATCAGAGCCACTTTACCTTCCAGAGAGAAATCCATTTCTGCCTCCTGATCCGGACGAGCGGGGCCCGAATCACTACCATCCCACTACGATCTCATAACAACTTCCACCCTACCTTGACATTGTCAGATTAGGTGACAATGTCAAGCTACTTTTCCTCCATAAACGGGTAACGATAATCCTTTGGTGAAACAAAAAGTTCCTTGGTAGTTCTCGGCGATACCAGATTCCTTCAACCCCATTATAATGGTTTATGCAAATGACTATAATTCCCCCTACAGGCCCAAATAGGTCTTTCTCAGGGACTCGTCGGCGAGCAGGTCCTCAGCGGTCCCTTCACCCACCAGATGCCCTTTCGAAATAACATAGTTTCTGCCAGCCAAATCGAAGGCAAAGCTGACATCCTGCTCCGTCATGAGGATGGTGCTGCCCTGTTCGTAAATTTCCTTCACCCGGGCAAACAAGTCCTCTTTCACCTTGGGGGCGAGCCCCACAGAGGGTTCATCGATCATGAAGAGCTTGGGCTGAGACATCATCGCCCGGCCGATAGTAAGCATGAAGCGTTCCCCGCCGGACAGCGTTCCCGATATCTGGTTCTCTCGCTCTTTCAAACGGGGAAACAGGTGATAAACCCTCTCCAGGTTTTCCTTCACCACCTTCTTATCTTTACAACCAAAGGCACCGGCTCTTAAATTGTCCAGTACCGTCATCTCCCGGAAAGGTCTCCCCCTCTCCGGGCAGAGGATGAGCCCTCTTCTGACTATCTCATGGGCGGGTAAGTTAGTTACCTCCTCACCATCGAATTTCACACTACCTTCAAGGGTTATCCTTCCCGCTCTTGTCCCCTTGAGCGTATCCTTCTCCCATTTCACCAGCCCGGCAATGGCTCGAAGAAGGGTAGTCTTCCCGGCACCATTCGGTCCAACAAGGCTGACGAATTCCCCTTTGCCTACCGTCAAGCTCACTCCATTTAACACCATTGCCCGGTCATAGAGGACGGTTAAATCCTTTATCTCAAGATACAAGAGAGCTCACCTCCTTCCCGATGTAAGCTTCAATCACCTCTTTGTTTCTCACCACCTCATCAGGGGTGCCCTCGGCGATTATCTGGCCGAAGCTGAGCACGATTACCCGGTCCACGATCTTCATCAGATCAGATAATTTGTGCTCCACAATGACCATGGCCGGACCCTCGCTGTGCAATCTCCCGAACCGGCCCCCCCTATGCAGCCGCCTTAAGAATTTCCCTACGAGCTCCGTTTCGGCCGGGCTCAGCCCACCAAAGGGCTCATCGAGGAGAAGAAGTTCCGGCTCGGTGGCAATTGCCCTGGCCACCTCCAGGCGCTTCAGGTCCCCATGGGATACTACTGAAGCCGGTTCGAGGGCAAGATCAGCGATGCCGCAGAATTCAAGCGCGTCCCGCGCCCTTAGCTCCACTGTCTTGACCCAGTCCCCCCTCCTCTTCGCCCTCGGGCAGAGGCAGGATACCATGACATTAGCGGCGACCGGCAGGTGGCGAAACGGCTTCACCACCTGGAATGTCGGAGCTATCCCTTTATTAACGATTTTCGCGGTGTCCTGCCCGGTTATGTCCTCTCCTTTGAATCTGACCGTCCCCGAGGTAGGTTTCAGGATCCCTGTTATCAGTCGCATCAGCGTCGTCTTCCCGGCGCCATTCGGCCCGATCAAACCGACCATTTCATCATGGCTGACATGGAAGGAGGCCCCATCAACTGCCCTCAGCTCCCCAAAGTGCTTGCACAGATTTTCAACCTCCAGAAAGGGTGCGGCCATCCTACTCCTCCATCTCCCTTAGCTCTCTACGGGATACTTTGCCAACATCGGTCTTGGGGATTTCACCGACAAATTCTATGATTCGGGGGATCTTGTAAGGGGTCAATTTCTCCTGACAGTATTCGATAATATCATGCTCGGATAATCTCCCCCGGGCATCATATTCCAGAACCACATATGCTTTGACGTTCTCACCCACCTTGATATCCCGTTCACCAACGACGCCCACCTCCTTAATCTGGGGATGGGTTTTGAGGACCTCTTCCACCTCCCGCGCATATACCCGAAGCCCCTTGTATTTTATGAGGTCCCGCTTTCTATCGTAGAGGTGAAAATAGCCCTCTTCATCCATCCTTGCCAGATCGCCGGTTCGCCACCACCGCTTGCCATTTATAATGGCTTCGCACTCCCTGGTAGCCTCGGGTTTATTCCAGTAGCCCCGCGTCACCTGGGGACCATTGATCACCAGCTCACCCAGCTCTCCCTGGGGAAGGAATTCATCCTTGTCGGGATCAACGATCGCCCCCATCATATTGGGTATGGGAATTCCGACGGCGCCGGTCTTCACCCTCCCCAATGGGCTACCGTGGCTTACGGCGACAAGCTCGGTCATACCATAAACATCATGAAGGGTAACCCCTGTCCGGGCCTTCCAATCCTTGGCGGTGAACTCGTGCAGGGCATCGGCACCGGAGGCAACAATCTTGAGATTCTTCCAGTTCACTCTATCAGTCTTCTCATAATCTTTGAGGAACTCATATATCGTCGGGGCCCCCACAAAATTGGTTGCCTTATAGGCGCTAACCGCATTCAAAATGTCGTCGGGGTCGGGGGTGGTGATTACCACCAGGGTATGACCATGGAGTATTTCATTCAACAACATCAGCACTTGACCGGCGGCATGATAGAAGGGCATATAGCCCACTCCTACCTCCTTACCCTCCTCCAGGAAGGGGTAGAAGGCACGGAACTGCTCCAGATTAGCGATCGCGTTGTAGTGGCTTATCATGACGCCCTTCGGCAGGCCGGTCGTTCCGCTGGTGTAAGGGAGGTTCAGGAGGTCCTCTTTGGGATCGATCTCCACTCCGGGGGGACTCGGGGGATATTTCTTGATGAGCTCCCCAAATTGATGGAATCCTTCTCTTCTGAAAAGATCGGGGGGCGGAGCCGCCATTTTCTGGTATACCCCTCTTAGTATGCTCTTCCCCAGGAATCGCTTTGAGGCCGGGAGGGATTCGGCGATGTTGGTGAGGATGACGTTCTTCAGCCTTACCCCGGTTTTCTCCACCCCCTCATAGAGCATATCCTGGCAGATGATGCTCTCCGCGCCGCTGTCCTCCAGTTGATGCTTAATCTCCGGGGAGACATAAACCGGGCTAATGGGGGTTACGATAGCTCCCAACTTTACCACCCCGTAGAAAGCGATGATGTGTTCCGGCGAGTTGAGCAGCAAGATCCCCACCCGGTCTCCTTTCTTGATCCCCAGGTCAGCCAGGGCAGTGGTCAATCTATCTACCTTCTCCCGCAGATCGCGATAACTTATCTTCCTCCCGTAGAATATCACCGCGGTCTTATCTTTCCACTTCTCCGTCGCCTCATCAAAGGCCTGACTCACCGACTTATCGGGGATATCGACCTCCGCAGGAACGCCCGCAGGATAATATTTGAGCCAGGGTCTTTCTTGGTATACAGATTTTGAGTTCATCGCTCTCCTTTCCAGTGAGTGTTCAGCTCCATAGAGTTCATTTCTCCGCATGTAAGGGGGCGCGGCAGGCTCTACAGTAGCGGCGCGTACGGATGTTGATCAGCTTACATCGGGGGCATATCTCCTCAATGTGGTCCCTCACCCACCGGGTGATGCCCTGGGGCATGAAGAGCAGAACAACGATGAGTATAAGAACCATTAAAACGAATCGGTATGTCTCCCCTACCGGGTGAAGGCGCACTAGCTCCACCAGAGGATAAAGGATAAAAACCCCGGCTACCGCCCCGTAAATGGTAACGATTCCCCCGAAGATTGTCCATATTATGGGTTGAAAGGAAAAGAAAAGCTCTAAGATTGAGGGCCCGGCGATTCTTATGTAGTGGACATAAAGGCCGCCGGCGACCCCGGCGAAGAATCCGCTGATGGAAAAAACCATGAGCTTATATCGTACGGTATTGATTCCCGATGCTCGAGCGGTGATCTCATCTTCACGGATGGCATGCAAGATCACCCCCGTGCGGACGATCTTACTTCTCCCATCGGTGAGCTTCCACATCACCAGTATGGAGGCGGTTGCCACCAGAAGTATGATGTAATAGTCAAGAACCCGAGACCCCGAGAGGCGATCAACACCGAAAAGACCCAGCTCACCACCGGTGATGTCGGGGAAGACGAAGATAACCCCGATGAGGATTATAGGGAAGGCCAGGGTAACCAGGGCCAGATAAAACCCCCTCAGCCGCAGAGCCGGTATGCCGACAAGCAACCCGGCTATTACTCCGGCGATGGCCCCGATAGGGATGGTCGCCCAGGGTGGTACACCGAGATGTATGTTGAGCAGCGCCGCCGAGTAGGCACTAACTCCAAAGAACAACGCCTGGCCGAGATTCAACTGTCCGGTAAACCCGGATAGAAGGTCCCAACTGGCGGCAAAGATGGCAAATATGGCGGCGAGGGAAAAGATTTTCAGCACAATGGGGTGGGGAATGATAAGGGGAAGAAGGAATAACAGTGTGACGAAAATGAGGGCTA
The DNA here is from genome assembly GCA_023271485.1 of Dehalococcoidia bacterium. GTDB lineage: Bacteria > Chloroflexota > Dehalococcoidia > SZUA-161 > SpSt-899 > BS503. The sequence goes on from JALPXT010000061.1 coordinate 5,286, forward strand.
TCACCCTCCCGGGGACAGCCAGTATCTCCCCCTGAAAGCCACGATATAGCTGGTAAAGATAGCTACCCATTTACAGCCTCTCTTCCTCGAAAACTACTCCAAATAGACCCTCGGGCCTCAACAGCAGAACGACCACCATAACACTCAAACCAACTGCCCCCCTCAGAAATGCCCCCATGGGGACCAAAAAAACGACCGCGGTCTCGGCAAACCCGAGGATGAAAGCCCCGAGGATGCTTCCCTTAATACTCCCCAGGCCACCCAGGACAACTGCGGCCAGAACGATGGTGAGCGGATGCATCCACATAAGCGGATGGACCATAAATATGGGTGCGACCACCGCCCCGGCAACCGTGGCCAGGACCGCAGAGATGCCCATTGTTATCACGCACATCCGGCTCACATCAATCCCCATGACATTGGCTATCTCCCTGTCCTCAGCTACTGCCCTGATGGCGTTCCCCACCCGGGTCTTTGACAGCAGCAACCGTATAGCAACGAGGGCAACCAGACTGGTTGCAATAGCAATCACCTGCTGGTATGTAGCTCTGATGCCGGCGATTTCCACAAATCCGCGAACAAAGGGATCAATCCCGCGGAAGTGCCCCCCAAATCCTATCAGCAAGACCTCCTGAAAAAGTATTGCCACCCCTACCGATATGATCATCACCGCTACTGGATGTTCCTTTACCCGGTCCAGAAACAGTTTATAGATGACACTCCCTGTAATGCCCATGATCGCTATGGCTAGAACGATCGACGGCAGAGAAGGGAACCCAAGCATGATGGTCATGATGAGTATCAGGAAAGCACCCACCATATAGAAAGCAGTATGAGCCATGTTCAGTATCTTGGCCACTCCAAAAACAAGGGCGAACCCAACTGCCAGAATGGCATACATACCCCCGAGCACCAATCCATTGATCAGAATAGCTTCAACCATGATAACTCCCTTCCAAGATAACCCTTACTCCGTGCGGGCAAAGCGATCAGCGGTCAGCCATCAGCTTTCAGATTGCCGCTTACTGAGCGCTGAATGCTGATAGGCGCTTGCATTTTCATTTTCTCTGTGAACTCTGTGGCTACCAATCGCCGGGGCGTGCCCCATGGGATACGGGTGACGTTACCCCGCGGGGCTCACCCCGAATAGGTCCGTATCTTTATTGCCTTCCCTTCCAGAATTCTACCATCCAGGGCGGTAGCTTGTAATCCACGGTGCCTTCAAACCTTATTCCTTCCCACGCCTTATCGCCCAGGACGGCTCGCCCATCGGGCCAGACCACAACCAGCTCCCCATCTCGCCATTGAATTCCGAGACCAGTTACATATTCCGGCCCCCAGACTAGATCATGTGGATAAGGTGAATCCATTCCCGTGAACACTACCCTGCCCCCAACGCCAAGGAAATCTGTCTTCTTGAGTTCATCAATTACCGCATAGGTCTCAAGGGTGCCTGCCCTCTCGATAGCCTCTTTCAGCAGGTAAATTGAGTCATACACGGCGGCACTATAGTAAGGAAAATCACCAAATCTCTCAAGAAACCTGGTATAGAAAGGAATGGTTTTAGGTGTTATTTCTACAGGGCCCATGAAATTGAAGGTGAGTTCCCACTCTACTTTTCCTCCAGTGGCCTCCCAGTGCCGCTTACTCTGTGCGTCCGTATTAATTCCCACCTTGGCTGCCGGAATTTCAAGCTCACCCCATTGCCTGCTGGCCGTTACCCCTACAGGACCGAGGTAAGCGGTCATTATTATGTGAGCCCCAGCATCCTTTATCGCTGTCAACTCTGCGGTAACATCAGCTGCTATTGGAGATGGCCTCCACGCCCCAACAACCTCCATTCCCAGTTGGGGAAGCAGCTCTTTCGCAGCAGCCACTATGGGGTCTGTCCAGACCGCCTTTTCCATCATTAGGGCTACCTTTGGCGTCTCAATCCCAAGTTCCTGTCTTATCTCACCAGCGGTCATGTCCACAAGAGCGAAAATCATCTTGCCAAGGTACCTGGAATTTACCACCGCAGCTCCCCTGAAAAAGTACCTGTATCTCTCATAATCTGCTGCCAGACGCATACATTGCTCTGGATGGGCTGAGCCGACATTTATGAAGATTACCCCATGGTCTGCCATCACTTCTTGCTTGGCCAGTACCGCCTCTGTCCTTGCGCCCCCAATTACAAAATCTACCTCATCGACGGTTATGAGCCTTTCCATAGCGCTTACCGCATCGGTAACGCTGAGCAGCTCGTTAGAATCCGCCTTAACGAGCTCTATCTGATGCATCACCCCTCCGACATTCACACCACCCGCGGCATTTATCTCATCTGCCGCCATTTGAGCTCCCCACCACGTATGTTCGCCGACGGTGAACTTCATCGGGCCGATAATCCCAATCCTGATCGTGGGAACTTCCTCAACCACCGGAGGACACGCAACCAGGACCGGCATCAGCACCACCAGCATTGCCACGACTGCCAGCATCACCTTTACTTGTCTGGACATCTTTCTATACCTCCTCGCTTGATTGTTGGCCCCGTTTGATACCAAATTGTCTCAACGGGGCAATCCCTGAGAACAAGAATCCTATCGCTATTTCTCCGTAATAGTTTAGTTTTTCCAAAATTGTAGCTTCTACGCTATATTATATCACCCCCCCCGCACTGTCAAGGCTTTCTTATTTCCTCTGGACTCCAGTTTATTTGTAACAGTTTAG
>JALPXT010000062.1 GCA_023271485.1 Dehalococcoidia bacterium
CTCGTTCCGGCATTTGTGATCTTGTCCGTACTGAGCCTGTTTGGATAGAGGTGAGCAGGTGAGACAGGTTGTTCGCATGTGAGGATGCTCACTCCGCTCACCTGGGAGGTGCTGGCAATGTGATCAGATGTCAGCTATCAGTAGTCAGCGTTCAGGAGAGGAGTGACCCCGCAAGGATTACGCTCAAGCGGAGATTCAAAAAAATAGGAGGAACAAAATGAAGAAAAGTTGGTTGGCAGTCATTAGTCTGGTAGCGGCAACTGCCCTGCTCGGTGTAGCGGGATGCGCCGCTGTCGAGAGGGGAAGCACACCACCTGTGGTCGCAGATACAGGTAACACCCAGCAGAGGGACATCTGGGTGGCTGGCCAGGGCAAGGTATCGGTTACCCCGGATATCGCCATTGTCAGGCTGGGCATCGAAGCCCAGGCGGATACGGTGGCAGAGGCAATGAGCCAGGCGGCTCAAGCCATGGAGGCGGTTATAGCTGCACTGGACGCGCACGGTGTGGCGGAGGAGGATATCCAGACCTTCCGCTTCAGCATCTCTCAGGCGTGGGAATGGGACAGAGTGACGGGTGAACGTGAACTGGCTGGCTACCGGGTGAACAACATGGTGAGTGCCAGGATCAGGGTACTGGATGAGGTTGGATTGATCATCGATGCCGTGGTCGAAGCTGGAGGCGATCTCATCAGAATCCACGGGATTGGCTTCACTGTGGAAGATCCCACTCCATACCATTGCGAGGCCCGCGAGAAGGCGTTTGCCGATGCCAGGGCAAAGGCGGAGCAACTGGCCGGCCTCGCCGGCGTGACCCTGGGAAAGCCTACCTTCATCAGCGAGGGTATGGCTCACTTCCCACCGATGCCAATGCCGCCTCGAATGGCGATGGACATGGAAGTTGCCCCGGTTACCCCTATCATGCCCGGGGAGCAGGAGATCATCATCAATGTGCAGGTAGTCTTCGCCATTGAATAAGAACTAGGGGGTCAGGTCTTGACTTTGGATCGCGCTGCAACCGTCCCCAAGACCATAACAGCAGCATCGCATGAAGCGAAGAAAAGTCCCCAGGTCAAGGGCTGACCCCAGACTCACGCCGGCTACTTCTCAATGATCTTCTCCACGCTGGCGGCCACATCGGCGGCGTTTCGGAAGGCCCCGATTCTCACCTCTTGAATGATGCCCTGCCGATCGATCAAGAATGTGGCAGGGATTCCCCTCACCTGATAGAGGTTGGCCACTTCAGTCTCTGTATCCAACAGGACGGGGAAAGGTATCCCTTTCTGGATTACATACTCTCGTATTCATGCGCCGGCATCTTGAAACCTCCTCACTTCCTTTGTCACGGTTCGCTGGTGGGCAGCCGGCTATGAGAGTTTGATTCACGGCAAGGTGCTGCGAGGTATTGAGCAGTAATATGCTAACACGCCTGGCATCCCCTATCAATGAGCTCGTAGCCTCAGATGCAACTCCCGTAGTTGATCCTCGGAGACAGCGTCGGGGGCATTGGTCATCAGGTCAGTGGCGCTCTTGGTCTTGGGGAAGGCGATCACCTCTCTGATGTTATCCTCTCCGGCCAGCAGCATTACAAGACGATCGATGCCCGGGGCGATGCCGCCATGAGGCGGCGCGCCAAATTCCAGCGCCTCCAGGAGATGGCCGAACCGTTCCCGGATCTCTTCGTCGGAGTAGCCCAGAAGCGAGAATATCTTCTCTTGAATCCGGCTATCGTGAATCCGGATCGAGCCGCTGGAGAGTTCATAGCCGTTGCAAATGAAATCGTAGTGCCTGGACCTTGCCCTGCCGGGATTGGAATCGAGCAAGGGTATATCCTCGTCGCGGGGCGCGGTAAAGGGATGATGCATCGAATCCCAGCGATCGCTCTCCTGGTTCCATTCCATCAGGGGATAATCCTGAATGAAGGCAAAGACCATCAGGTTGGGATCAGTCAACCCCAGCCTATTCGCCATCTCCAGGCGGAGTTGACTGAGGACGGTGTCGACCACTTCAGCCTTATCAGCGGCGAAAAGAAGCAGGTCGCCCGGCCCGGCATGGAGACGCTTCACCATCTCCCGCACCTGGTCGATGGTGAAGAACCTGGTTACCGCCGAGTGCACCTTATCTAAGGTAAGATCGTCCAGCGACCCCCCTTGCCCCCCTTCGATAGCCATGGTGACCAATCCCTTCCCTCCCCGAGCCCTGGCGAACTCCACCAGCTCCGCCTGTTGCTTTCTGGAGTAGTCAGCACAGCCAGGCGCAGCGAATCCCTTCACGATGCCACCCCCGGCGATCGCCGTTCGGAACACCCCAAATTCAGAGTCCTCCACGATATCAGAGATGTCCGCCATCTCCAACCCGAAGCGAAGATCGGGCTTATCGGTGCCGAAACGCTCGATCACCTCGTGGTACGAAAGGCGGGGGAACGGCTTCACGATCCTGATCTCCGGCTTTAGCTCTGCCATCAGCGAGGTGAAAAGCTCCTCCATCAGATCCAGGACATCCTCTTCATCAACGAAGCTCATCTCCAGATCGAGCTGAGTGAACTCCGGCTGACGGTCGGCGCGCTGGTCTTCGTCGCGGAAGCATCGCGCGATCTGATAGTATTTCTCAAATCCGGAGACCATCAGCAGTTGTTTCAGTTGCTGTGGCGACTGGGGCAGGGCATAGAACTTGCCGGGATAGAGGCGGCTGGGCACCAGATAGTCGCGTGCTCCCTCCGGAGTGCTCTTAAGCAGTATCGGGGTTTCGATCTCGATGAATCCCCTGGCATCGAGGAAGTCGCGGATGAACTTGATCACCCGGTGGCGCAACATCATATTCTGCTGCATCTGCGGACGCCTGAGATCGAGATAGCGATACTTCAGCCGGACGCTCTCGTCAATCCCGGATTCGTCACTCATCGGAAAGGGCATTGGTCTGGAGGCATTCAGAATCTCCGCCTCCCGGGCGATGAGCTCGACTTCGCCGGTGGGAATTCCGGGATTCTCGGTGCCGGCGGGACGTCTGGCGACCTCGCCGGTTATCCGGACCACGTATTCGGGGCGCATCTCCGTAGCGATCCGGTGAGCCTCCGCGGTGACCTGGGGATTAAACACCACCTGGAGAAGCCCGCTTCGATCACGCAGGTCGATGAAGATCAGTCCGCCGTGGTCACGCCGGCGGTTGACCCAGCCGGCCACGCTGATCCCCCGCCCGATATGCCTCCCTGCTTCGCTGCAATTGTGGGTTCGATATCGATTAGCCATCGTGTCTTATTATAGCCACAGGCAGTCGCCTTTGCAATTGGCATCGCTCCCTTTGACACCCGTGGCAAAAACTGCTAATCTTGATTAGACGCCAATCAACGGCAAGGAAATATAACATGCCGTCTCAGACTGAAGCCATTGATCATCTTGTGCAACGGATCATCGATGAGGTGCATCCACTACGCATTCTTGTCTTCGGCTCGGCCGTTAGAGGTGACTTTGGGGCACACAGCGATATTGATGTTCTTGTCGTCATGCCTGACGGCGTCCACCGGCGGCGTACGGCACAATTATTATATCGGAGGATACGAGGGGTAGGCATTCCATTCGATATTCTGGTAGCAACGCCTACCGACTTGAACAGGCAAAAGGATAATATTGGCTTGATTTACAGGACAATACTACAGGAGGGTAAGGAGATATATGTCGCCTGATGATCCTGCTCCAGGAAGCCATAAGGACTGGTTACGACATGCATATAGCGACCTGGAGATTGCTTGCATTGAACCTTCTCGCAGAATGCTGCTGGAGGGACTTTGCTTCCATGCCCAACAAGCCGCGGAAAAGTCACTCAAGGCACTTCTGGTTTGGCGCGCCATTCCATTTCCGAAGACTCGTAGCATCAGAATGCTTCTTGATCTCCTACCCCAAGACTTGTCCGTACCGGAAGCTGTGCAGGACGCCGCAAGCCTGACCGAGTATGCTGTGACAAGTCGTTATCCCGGGGAAATTGAGCCTGTTGATGATGACGAATACCGGGAATCTATACGCTTGGCAGAGGAAGTTGTTTCGTGGGTAGAAAGAACTATCGGTCTTCAGTAACCGTTTGCCCCCGAGCTTTTTGGGGCCAGCCCCATTCGAGGAGAAACTCACAGTGACTAAAGCGATGCCTGAGAAATTGACCATGGAGAAGCTCGTCTCGCTGTGTAAGCGGAGGGGCTTCATCTTTCAGTCGAGCGAGATATACGGCGGACTGGCTTCCTGCTGGGACTACGGCCCGCTGGGGGTGGAACTGAAGAACAATGTCAAGGCTGCCTGGTGGCAGACGGTCGTCCGCCAGCGGGATGACACGGTGGGAATCGATGCCAGCATCCTGATGCATCCACGGGTGTGGGAGGCGAGCGGCCATGTTGCCGGGTTTTCCGACCCCTTCTCCACCTGCCTGGCCTGCGGCCGCAATTGGCGGATGGATCAAATGGGGGAGACTGTCCGATGTCCGGAGTGTGGCGGAGAGCTGTCGGAACCCGCTCCGGCCAGCCTGATGCTGGAGACCTTTCTGGGTCCGGTCCGTGCTACGTCCCAGATCACCTACCTCAGACCGGAGACGGCGCAGGGCATCTTCGTCAACTTTCAGAATGTGCTCAACTCCACCCGCAAGAAACTCCCCTTCGGCATCGCCCAGATAGGCAAGGCATTCCGCAACGAGATCACCCCGGGCAATTTCACCTTCCGCACCAGAGAGTTCGAGCAGATGGAGATCGAGTACTTCGTCAAGCCCGGCACCGACGAGCAGTGGTTCAGTCACTGGGTGACGGAGCGCTTCAACTGGTATATCAACCTGGGGATCAGAGAGGAAAACCTGCACCTCAGAGAGCATTCTAAGGATGAGCTGGCGCATTATGCTCGCAGTTGCACCGATATCGAATACCTTTTCCCATTTGGCTGGTCGGAGCTGGAGGGGGTCGCCAACCGCACCGATTTCGATCTCCGACAGCACGCCAATCACAGCGGCGAGAACATGAGCTACTTCGATGACCAATCCCAGGAACGCTACACCCCCTATGTGATCGAGCCTTCGGCAGGCGTGGATCGCTCAGCTCTGGCCTTCCTCGCCGATGCCTATGCGGAGGAACTCGATGATAAGGGAGATCTTCGGGTGGTGCTGCACCTTCATCCGGCCCTGGCTCCGATCAAGGTGGCGATGCTGCCGCTGAGCCGTAGCGAAAAGCTGGTGTCGTTAGCTAAAGAGGTCTATGAGAATCTGCGCCGGCACTGGATGGTGCAATACGATGATGCCCAAAGCATCGGGCGGAGATACCGGCGGCAGGATGAGATCGGCACACCCTTCTGCGTTACAGTTGATTTCCAGTCGCTGGAGGACAATCAAGTCACCATTCGGGACCGAGACTCGATGAGGCAGATGCGCGTCCCGATTGCGGGGCTCGGCGCCTGCCTCTCCGCCAAGCTTGGCGGCGAGCCGTTCGAGGTTCTCCCTCCCGGCGGGGCATACTGGTTGGGGTTTTGAATTGCCTGAGATCGCTATAACTGAGCTCTCATTAAATGACCTCAGGGACGTCCTCTCCGACTGGGGAGAGCCCCAATACCGCGCCAGGCAGATACTTGACTGGGTCTATCGCAAGCCGATCAGCGATTTCTCTGCCATGAGCAATCTGCCCCCGAAGCTGCGGGAAAGTCTGGATTCAGAGTTCTCTTTTCAATCCATATTTCCTGTAACCGAGGCGACCTCCCGCGACGGCAGCAGCACCAAGGTGCTCTTCCGCCTCAGTGACGGGAACACCATCGAATCCGTCCTGATGATGTATGATAAACGACGCACTGTTTGCGTCTCCTCTCAGGTCGGTTGTGCCTTCGGCTGCCCCCTCTGCGCCACCGGGGCCAGCGGTTTCGAGCGCAACCTGACCCCCGCCGAGATCACCGATCAGGTTCTTTTCTTCTCCCGCTGTCTCCAGGCAGAAGGCGGGGCAGTCACTAACGTGGTCTTTATGGGCATGGGAGAGCCACTGGTCAATTTTGAAGCCGTCTGGCGAGCGGTGGAGAATCTGACCTCTCCGGGACTCTTCGGGCTGGGAGCGAGACACCTGACCATCTCGACGATTGGGATTCCCTCCGCCATCAAGAAACTGAGCCGGAAAAAGCTGCAGGTGGGGCTGGCGGTCTCCCTGCATGCCCCCAACAACGAGCTCCGCGACCTCCTGGCACCCCCCAACAGGATGTATCCCCTGGAGGTGCTTATCCCGGCTTGCCGGAGTTACGTTGAGGCCACCCGTCGCCGGATCACTTTCGAGTATACCCTCATACGCAGCGTCAACGACTCCGTGCCACTTGCCATCGAGCTGGCGGAGCTGCTGCGAGGACTCAATTGCCACGTTAATCTCATCCCGGTCAATCCCACTCCAGAGTTTAAGCCCCCTCACCGAGCCCGGATTCAAGCCTTCCATGAGACTCTTACCCGCCATCACGTCTCGAATACCATCCGGCTGAAGAGGGGGCTCGACATCCACGCCGGATGCGGCCAGCTTCGGGCGAGAGATTAAGGAGAACTGCATTGTATTACGATGAACACTATTTCGACAAGTATCATCGGGGATATTCATTTGCTAAAATGCGCCCCTATTTCAGCGTGATAGCCAAAGCATTAGTCGGGCTGTTTAAACCGCAGCAAGTGCTGGATGTCGGTTGCGCCAGGGGATACCTTGTCCATATCTTTCGAGAACTTGGCGTTGATTCTTGGGGCATTGACCTATCTGAATATGCTCTGTCTTCTGCGCCGGAGGAGCTGCAGGAGTATCTACTGAAGGTAAATATTGACCATGAAGGATTGCCCTTTGAAAGCGGTATCTTTGATTTGATAACGTGCCTGGATGTTGTTGAGCACTTAGCTAATAATGATCAAGCGATTTGCGAGATGCGGCGTGTCTTGAAGACAGATGGCGCATTGTATATATCGGTGCCTTCAAAGCTTGCAGACTCCTTGCTTGGCATTATAGCTGCCAGAGACCCCAGTCATATAAATATACGCTCTAAAGACTCATGGATTGAAACGCTGGATATCCTTGGTTTTCGCTATGCGGGTGAATTCCCCAGGGCTGAACGGAAAGAGGCCAGGGTTCTAAGTCTGCAACACAGGTGGTTGCCAAGACTGGTGGCTGAAATAGGGAGACTTCCCTTCATTCCTTACCTTCGCTATGATTTGATCTTTAAGAAGCGTGCTTAAGATATTATGCCCATTCACCTGCTCAAATGCCTCACCGAAGCCGGACTTGGCTCCCGGCGCAAACTAGCCGATGCCATCAGGCAGGGCCGGGTACAGGTCAACGGAATTGTGGCCGAGGATCTTCGCCAGGCGATAAATCCCCAGGGAGATTCTGTTATCCTCGATGGGCAACGAGTGAGCCTGGCCAAGCCCCAGACCATATGCCTCCTGTTGCACAAGCCGCGCGGGGTTATCTCCACCGTCAGCGACGAAAGAGGCCGCCAGACGGTGCTGGACATCCTTCCCGGGAGATTCCGGGGTTTGCGGCTCTATCCGGTCGGACGGCTGGACAAAGAAAGCTCAGGGCTCCTGCTGCTCACTAACGATGGCGATCTGACCTACCACCTCACCCACCCCAGGTTCGAGCAGAAAAAGGAGTATCTGGTAGCCGTAGATGGCATACTCAAACCAGCGGAGAGACGGAGGCTGGAAAGAGGTGTCGAACTTGCCGATGGCACAACCTCTCCCGCCCGCGTGAGGATGGTGCATGGTATGGAGTCCTTCAATTACAGTATCACCATCCACGAGGGGAGGAAGCGGCAGGTGCGCCGTATGTTCGAGGAGCTGGGCTACCAGGTTCTCGCCTTGAGGCGAGTGCGCATTGGCAATCTGGCGCTTGGTGACCTCCGTGAGGGTGAGGTGCGCCGGCTATCCGCCGATGAGATAGAGAGCCTTCGCAATTATCCTAAAT
>JALPXT010000063.1 GCA_023271485.1 Dehalococcoidia bacterium
ATCTCCAAACGTCCTCTTTTCACTTACAGGCACCCCTTTCACTAAGATGCCTTTATTATCTCTTCCTCAAAGAGGACATTTCTATCGAGCTACATAGGAGACATTATCATAGAGCTTTAACACACCTCCCTTCTGCGGTGTGGGGAGAGCCTCTCACGGTAGCTGGTGCCCTCGATGACGATCTGATAGCTGGCATTGGCCAGACGGTCCAGGGCGCTGTTGCCCAGGATGGGGTCATCAAACAGTCCCAGCCACTCCTCCACCGCCCGGTTACTGGTGATAACAAAGCTGGACTGGCGGTGCCTGGCGATAATCAGCTCGTAGAGGTCGGTCGACTGCTGGGCGGTGAGCCTTTGCAGTCCAAAGTCATCCAGGATGAGAAGGTCAGGGCTGAGGAAGGAGCGGAAGGTCTTCTCCAGGGTATGGTCGACTCGTGATTGTGCCAGCGACCTGAAGAAAGCATCGGCTCTGGTGAAGCGGACGCTGTGTCCAGCTCTCACCGCAGCGTAGCCGAGGGCTTGCGCCAGAAAGGACTTACCCACGCCGACGGGGCCGACAAAGAGCACGTGCTCGTGGCGGTTAATGAAGTCCAGGGAGAACACGGCATCAAGCAGACGGCGCTCCACAGTCATCTGGGCTGTCCAGTCAAAATCCTCCAGGCGGCAGACCTGGTCGAATCCTGCCTTCTGGAGGTGCATTTCCAGGTTACGGTTGTTACGCCGGGTTACCTCGTCAGCGAGGATTATCTGTAGAAAGGCGGCATAGTCCATCTGGTCTCTGCGGGCTAGAGCCAGCCGTTCCGGCAGGGTGTTCAGCAGGTAGCCAAGTCTCAGACGCTTTAAGAGTGGTTTGAGTTCACTGGTGGTTGTCATTCTCTCCTCCTTGATTCTGGTCACCACGGTGGTTACCTCCATTAGTACTCCCTTGAGCAAAGACACTACCGGGGCGAGCGAAGCGACCGGGTGGAGCTGGCGCTGCCATTACCGGCATGGCTTCCTCCTCCAGCGCCTCCACCAGGATATTCTCCAGGCGGCGCACGTCAATGAGCTCTACCGCCAGGGCCTTCTCGCAGGCGGCATTGAGCCGGGCAGAGGTGTATTTCTCCCCCATCCGCAGCAGCTTGAAGGCCTGCCTGAGCTTCGACCATGGTGTAGGTCCGCTGAGCAGCTTATCGGCAAAGTCGCCTATCGCTTCCCCCAGCTTACGGCACTGCTGACGCAGGTAATTGGGGGAGCGCAGGGTGTAGGCGGTGCGCTCCGGAGGGTAATCTTCTGGGTCGGTGGAGCGCCCGCCGCGCGGCTGGCGCAGGTGGACTTTCACCAGTTCCCCCCGTTTGTATAGCTGCACCAGCTTGCTGTCGCCCCTCACCTCAAGCTTGGTGCCCGGCGGGCAGGTGCTGTAGGGAGCCGAGTAGATGGCGTAGCGGTAGTAGATGTGATGGTCTTGATGGACGATAGCGTCATGCCAGTGAGGAACATCGTAGGGCTCACCATCATAGGGCAGGAGTTTGGCTTTTTCCTCCTCCTGGAAGACCACCAGCGGCAGGCACCGAGTGGTGCCGTGGACTCTCTGGCCGGCGATCTCCAGACACCAACGGCTTGCCTGCTGGCGCAGGTCTTGAAGGTCATGGAACTGCCCGCCTTTGAAGAAGCGCTCCCTGGCATATGGCACCTGACGCTCGACTTTTGGCTTGTCTTTAGGATGCCCCGGCCTCGTCGGGTCAGCGATGAAGCCGCGGTGTTGGGCATACTCCAGAAAGCCTCTGGTCAATCGTGGATTAAGCGGGTCAGGACCGACCACGGCAGCCGGGAAATTGTCGATGATAAGGTAGCGGGGGACGCCGCCAAAGAATGCCCAGGTCGCCTCCAGCCCCTCGATAACATCAGCAAGCCGCTGGCCAAAGAGTGGCCAGAGGAAGCTGTGGCGGGAGTAGCCCAGCACGGTTACCATTCCCCAGGCCTGGCGCCGGCGACCACTCTGTGAGTCTTGCATCAGCCCGAGGCGTCCGAAATCCGCCTCGGCCATTTCCCCGGGCTCGGTATCCGCCATGCGCACGGTGGTCGGTGAGCGTTTCCCCCAGCCTTTCCTGAGGACAAAACGGCGCAGGGACATGTAGGGTACCAAGCACTGCCGGCCAGCTAAAAGCTCCTGAATCCTGGTGAGCTTCAGCTTATCCTGCTTGAGCCACTGCTCAATCTGGCTGGCCCAGGGCTCAAGTAACTCGTTGGTGGGTGCTATTACCTGGCGCGGTCCGGCTTTGTTCAACTGGATCAGCGAAATCAGTTGTGCCTCAGTCGGGGGTGGCCCGTCACGCACCAGACCACAGCTCTGTGCTGCCAGAAGGTACTTTTGGATGGTGTTTCTGGCCACACCGGTCGACCGTGCTATCCCCCTGATACCACGGCCAGCCTGCCATTGCCTGATTACTTCTGTAATCTCCACTCGGGAAACCTCCTTGTTTGCCATTGTCGCTCCTTTCTAATCGTTCTGCGACAATGATACCTTTGTTCCCCGGGTGGGTCAAAGATCGTGGTAAAGTGGCTCAAAGTTCGCGGTAAAAACCCTCTTTAGTGGCTCAATATTCGTGGTGATTGACAAGAGGGTTCCATTTATTTGCTTGCCCAGAAAGTGCAACAGAGCAGTTAACGGGGGAACAAAGCAAATTGAATAAATATAACATAAGCATCCTGTCCAATTTATACCCCAAACAAGGCAATTGGTTTATGCCTGAACGGGGAAGAACTTTCGATGTACTTCAAGCTCACATTGCGATGTGTTTGTTTACCGACCAATTTGTCCCAAATAAAACTGTATTAGATGTAGCCTGTGGCAGTGGTCATATCTCAGCTTCTCTGAAGAGAAACGCTGAAAGAGTCATCGGCGGAGATATCTCAAAATCCGCTATAGAATATGCTGTTTTGCACTACGAGAAGGATGGATTAGATTTCCTACTCTTAGATGCTCAGTGGCTACCCTTCCCAGATGGAACCTTTGATGTTATAGTATCATTGGAAACAATTGAGCACTTACCTGAATATGAGCAGTTCCTATCTGAATGCAAAAGAGTATTAAAACCGATCTTCCAGATTGACAGCTATAGTGGCCTAACATAACCTACCCTGAAAATAGCTTCAAATCAGGCTCAAAAATTGGATTAGACCTAGTGGCTACCTATGTGTTTCTTAACTGAGACGCAAATGTCAACTGAGCTACATTGAAATGGACATAAACATTGACAAACCCGTCTCGGCACAAATCATGGCTACAGGATAACATATGAAATAACAAATTGTCAACAGCAACATCTAGAATTAGTGTGCACTAGATTTTGCCCGAAAAGGCGCTATTTAGCTTCAAAACCAGGTGATTTTGCCGTTTTTGGTCTGGAAGATCCGTTAAAAAGCCATGGGGTCTTCATTTGCTCAACACCAAATAAGGCGATGTTTTCTCCTAACACCAAGATTACGTCTCTATCTTCTCACTTTAAAGAATTCTATCCTCAGGAATTTTACCAGTTGCTCGAGAAGTATTTTGCTCAGGTAACTCTTTACGCACAAAACCCTATAGGTTAGGATTAAAAGGCTTTATTTTAGACTGAGAGTGCTTATTCTACCTTTGCTTAGACTTGTTCCGCAAATTCAGAGAACCGCAAAACTTCTCCGCAGCCGTTGTTCTCCCTTAAGTCGTCCCCTAAAGCTTCAAGAGATAGATGAAGACGACTTTGCCAAGATTTTAGATAAGAAATATTTCCCCTTCCCAGTTCAAGCCAGTTCACCACCGGCATTTATGATAATAATTGGCGTAGCAAAAGGTAAAAACTAAGGGGAGCTTCCCTCAACAATATATAACTTCATATCTGGGTTTACATACACAAGGTTGCAATTTGTAGCATTATTTAATGACGCTTCTATTTCATTGATAAAGTCCAATTTGTCCCAATTCCAATAATAGATTCCTTTGTCCCGCCGACTTACGGCAATATAGTGGGGATAAATTACTTGAACCTCATCGCTACAGGATACCTTATTATTCTCAAATTGTAATTGCTCAAAGAGGGCACCACGATACTCCTCTGGATGCTCCAAGAATCTATAATTTGGGACAAAAGCCACTGGCTCAGATTGGTAAGCTGCTGCCAAGGGTTCCGACCACCTAAGCGACCCCCAACTTTCGTAATTGCCGGTTAAAGTGCCTTTGCTGGCAGCATACTGATTGAAGAAATATAAGCCTTTAAGGTTAGCCGGTGAGACAAGGTCGGTGAACTGATTACTGTAATGGCTTGCAATGTATGCCGGCGGTGCCACCAACAGGAAAAGGCAAAGAAGAATGGCTGTAACCCTATGGTTTAAAAGCTTTACCCCAAAGTAGGCGATAAGCGGTATGCCGAAGAGATAGGTCTTATCAATTATCTCATGTCTATAGCTGAAAGCAATTATAGAAGCGATGACTACAATACCTAAGGCCATAGCAAAAATAGTAAGGTGTGTCTCTCTGTTCTTCCGAGACTTGAGCCCCAAGATAGCCCCTAGAAAACCAATACCAAGAAATAGCGCTGTATACCACGACCTAACCATGTTTAAAAAATTATGCGCCGGGTTGGGACTGGTTATACGCTCAACAAAGGTAATCTGCCAAACCTTATCCAACCGGAGAGCGTGCTCTACAAAGAAGGGGAGGTGCAACTCAAAGAAAATTGCTGCCCCATAAATTGTCCAGGCAGAGATAAAAACAGCAAGAATTGCAAGGGTGGTTAACCCTAGCCGCTTCCTCACAAAAAGCATCCCTATAGCCGCCAAACCAAAAGCTGAGGATAACAAGTGGGAAAGAGCTATACCAGCAAAGACAAATATAGTGATAAGCCGGTGACTAACCAACATTATGTTTCGCTGCCAGTTCAGCGTCATACTAAACAAAGCCAGCATGACCAAAAAGAAAAACCAGCCGAAGGTCTGAGGATGAAGAGCACTAAAGCCGAGCCACTCAGCCAGATAAAACAACCACAACCCAGCCCAACAATAATTTCGCCTCTCCTCGCCTAGAGTATTCCTGAGGAACACATAGACCACAGGCAGATAGAGGAATTGCCAAGCAAAGGGGACTAGTCCAGTAAAGAAGAAGCGCAGATTTTCTATTCCCAATATCTCAATGATTTGGGTGGAGAATATCCAAGCGATAGGGTGTGCTTGAAACCAATGGAAGCCGGGATTAAGGTGCCCATGTTCAATTATATAGCCAGTCGTCCACTTAAACAAACCGCGAAAATCAGCCCCTCCCCGATGTTCCCCTCCTATCAGTATAGGAATTAGCCATAGAGCAGTGATAAGTATAGATAGCTGGAGGAAAAGTAGCCCATTGTGGCTTTCGCCGGAGCGCCAGAGGACGAAAGAGGCAACGGTAAGAATAGCCAGAGCTATAAAATAGGTTATTGGGAAGCTGTGAAGAAGCCCAAAGTCATCAATTACCAGCTTAGCTTGAAAGATGCTATATGACCATAATACTATGGCTATTATGGTGAGTATTAGTGATAAACGCCCTGCGGTTAAGCTTTGAGTTTCTTGATGCATATACCACGCCCCGCTAATTCAGGGAAAAAGTAAGTGAAGGGTGTTGCCAAGTTCCACTCTTCTTAATCCTTTTTGCCCTTTCATCTTAACCTCTCGTTCTCAGTTAAGCCCTATAAACCTTCGGATACTTGTCAGCTACCTTATTTAATAAACACAGGTTTACCTTAAAGCCGCAACGACCAATTGATTTGCGCCCATTTCAAATGTCCTATATTGGGTCACCTTAAATCCTGCTGACTGCAACTGCTGAAATAGCTCAGGCTTGTTATATATTTTTGTATGTTCAGACCCCCCAGCGAATATCAACCTGAGAAGCTTCTGCCCCCTAGGTGTTGGTGTTGTGATGATTAAAAGGCCGCTAGGGCGCAGAACTGTTCGGCACCACTTCAAAACCTCAGCAGGTTTGTCTAAATGCTCTACGCAAGCTGCAAGTACAACCCTATCAAATGAACCATGAATGAGTTCTCTTGCACGACTCTCTATATCTAGTTCGCAAAACTCAAACTCCTTTATCTTTCGCCTATCGCTGACATCTATGCCCAAATAGTTTCTTACCCCTTTCTCTTTAGCGTATTGATAGAGCCCACCAGAACCGCAGCCAACATCCAATACATCCCCTTCTAGCAATTTTGCTATTACACGCCATCGCCACCTAGCTAAATAGTGCCAGAACATCTTTCTTAACATTGCTCTCATCTATTCGCTGTCTCCTCTTATTGCATCTCAGACGGCATAGACCCCAAATATTTTTTGGTAGTGTAACATTGGGCTGACATTTCTCCGAGTTTTTCCCTCGCAGGGAACGACCCTGCAAGTTTATAATAATTTGTCTTTGAAAGTTTGTCAATATGTCCCCCTCAGATGTCCTGTTACAATTCCAGCCTGGTTCCGTTAAGACGGACTTCCTCCAGTAGCCTAGCAACTCTCTCGACGCCTTCGTCACTCCACCTCGCCCCTACCTCAGTCCGCCGGTTTATCTCCCTAAACTCCCTCTCTACGGCGCCGGTGGCTACCATCACCAGATCTGGGGCAATCCCCTGTTCCTTCAGCATGGTTACAGTAAAAAGGTCGTGTCCGGCGTTCCTGAGATAGGTAGCAGTGGAATGTAGTCTCCTTAGGTCAAGCTCAGCAATGAGGTGGTCCACGCCTGCTATTCCTTCAGCCGATGGTTTTCGAAGCTCTCGCCAGAGCCTCCCCTCCCAATATACCCATTCCCCATGGGCTCCATCATGATAGAGCGACCAGTAAAGGTCTCGTGGAGCATGGAAGAGGCAGCGCTGAGAGGGAAGATCGGGCTGGGTTCGGGCTATGACGCCTTTAAGCTCGGGCTCGCCGTCGGTGACCACTGAATCAGCTCTGGCTTCCTTTAGCTCGTCCTCACGCCACTTGACTTAAGCTGACCAGTTCCTTCTTCAGCCTTGCTCTCTTGCCTTTGATTTCTCTCCCGATCACTTTAATGGCCAGATTCAACGATGATCCCCTTTTGGTCTTGCCTGTCTTTACCCCGGTGGAGTCGGCTACCAGCACCCCACGGCTTGAAGAAGCCTTCTTCTGCCTCCGCTCATACCTCTGATAAGCTCCCCGAAGCTCCCGCCATACCGTTATTGCTGCTGCTTTGACACCAGCCTCTCGCTTTGCTCTCCTTGAGGTCTCGTGGTAAGAGACGGTCAGTGCCGAGAGTACCAGGCTCTGTACCAGGTCCCTGGAATACCGCTTCCCCCTCTCCGAGAAAAAGCCGACGAAGGGAGAAAAAGTGCAACCACACCTTCTGCAGGTAACCTGAAGTAGAGCACTTTCCACTTTACCATACCGAGTGTAAAAGCATCTTTGCCTCTTCCCTCTGCGTTCAAAACCCGGGCTTTCAGCACATTGGGGACATAAGGATGATGCCCTTGGCATCCCTGTTCCTTTGCCAGGGCTTACCAAACCAGTGGACAAACTCCTCCTCCTGGAACTCTACAACCTTTTCGCCTACCAGCCTGAGCAGCTCTACCTTCACTTCCTCCATAACCTCTCCATATGACGGGGGTTTAACTGCTATTCTTCTCTCCGGGGCAACCATACATACCTCCTCTGGTTTCTATTATAAAACCTCATCGCCCCGGGGAAATGTCACTCCAATGTTACACTACCAACCATTTGCCAGCTCTCCAGAGCGCCAAAGGCAGACAAACCCAGCCAGTAAATAAGGAATCGCTGGAGCT
>JALPXT010000064.1 GCA_023271485.1 Dehalococcoidia bacterium
TTTCAATTGATCCAGAGATATACCATGGGCAAGCGTGCATTAAGGGTACCCGCATCCCTGTCCACCAAATCGTACGCATGCTTGCCAACGGAGACACAATTGAGGAACTTCTCCAGGAGTATCCTTCGCTCGAACAGGATGATATTCTTGCCTGTCTTGAGTACGCTGCGTCATTGGCTGAAGAGCAGGTTACGCCAATTGAGACATTAGCAAGAGCGACATGAAAATCTTTGTGGACGAGAACATACCTTTGATGACCGTTCGGGCGCTTCGTGGGATGAACCACGACCTGGTAGACATTCGCGGCACAGTGGATGAGGGCATGATAGATGACGCTCTTTGGGAAATAATTCAGAGAGAAGGGCGATTGTTGATTACGACAGACAAGGGGTTCACACAGCATCGGGACAAGCTACATCATGGCATTCTGATTGTGCGGCTTAGACAGCCGAATCGATACAAGATTCACCAGCGAGTGATGCAAGCGATAACTCGGTTCACGGCAGAGGAATGGCCTGGTTTACTGGTTGTGATGAGGGACGTGGTTCAGAGTGTCTGGCGAGCGGGTGAGAAAGGCTGAAGACAGAAGGCAAAAGGCTAAAGGGGAAGCGGGGGACTCCAGCCTCTAGACTTCAGACTCATGACTAAGGTTATGTGAAATTTCGACGGCCTTTTGTTTCGTGGTATAATACGACAGAATATCAAATCAACAAGTTTAGGAGTATAGTAGAAGAGCAACCCGACGGAAGGTTTCGGTTCTGGGGTCGAGTTTCCGAACATGAAAATAGATATCTTCGTGTCGTGACTCTACCAGATCAGGGCACGATTCTCAATGCCTTTTTTGACAGAAATTTCAAGGGGGTGACCTGAAATGAGATTGAGTTATCACGCTGATACTGATTCTCTCTACATTCATCTTGTAGAGCATCCCGGCGTAGAAGCTCGTGAAGTTGCTACGGGCGTTGTGGTTGATTTCGACGCTAATGGAAAACCAGTCGGAATTGATATTGACCATGCTCAGAACATCCTTGACCTTACTACGCTTGAGGCCGAATCACTGCCTGTGAAGATTATGACCGCATAATGCTTGTAGTGTCATATCAACTGGTACTCACACACCGATTATTTGTACACCATTCGCTTCGCAATACTTCACAAACACCGAGAAAGTTATGCAAGACAGCGGCTTGAATTGAATGGAGGTCAAACGATGCGACAAGTGGTCATATATCCTGGAGAGGATGGCTGCTGGGTGGTTGAATGTCCTACATTGCCCGGATGTATCAGCCAGGGCAGGACGAGGGAAGAGGCTATCGGGAATATCCGTGAGGCCATCGAAGGATACATCATCGCTCTGGAGCAGGATGGCTTGCCCGTTCCCGAGGAGCCGTTTGAACTTCTGACGGTGGCCGTGTGAGCAGGCTACCCGTGATTTCAGGACGCAAGAGTGTCCAGGCACTTGAACAGGGAGGCTTTTACTTGAAGCGACAGACCGGCAGCCATCTGATCCTGCGACGCGATGAGCCCTTTGCTCAGGTAGTTGTGCCTGACCACAAAGTGCTGGACAGAGGGCAGAGGGCAGAGGACAGAGGACAGAGGGCTGAAGGCTGAAGACTAAAGGGGGAGCGGGGAGGGACTATCGACTCTCGACTCTCGACTCTCGACTCTCGACTCTAAACTAACGACGAGGTGCCCAGAATGACTGAATTAACCAAAGAAGATGTTTGGCGCATGTTTGCCGAAACGGACCGCAGACTGGATCAGAGATTCCGGGAAACTGATCAGAGATTCCGGGAAACTGAGCAGATGTTCCGAGAAACGGACCGCAGACTGGATCAGAGATTCCGGGAAACTGAGCAGATGTTCCGAGAAACCGATAAAGAGTTGCGCAGGCTGGAGGGGATTTTCACCGGTCAGTGGGGAAAGCTGGTCGAGGCGCTGGTTGCCCCGTCCGCCTTGCGATTGTTCCAGGAAAGAGGGGTGAAGGTCACCGAGACGTCTCGGAGGGTGGAAAGAGTTCGCGATGGCTTGCAGATGGAACTAGATATCCTTCTGTCTAACACCCAGGAGGCGGTGGTCATCGAAGTCAAGACGACCCTGAAGGTGGAAGATGTGCGGGAGTTCCTGGAACAGTTGGAGCGGTTCACCTTCTTTTTCCCGAGGTATAAGGGGATGAGCATCTATGGAGGGGTGGCGGCGATACATATAGAAGAGGATGCGGACAAGTTTGCCTACCGGCAGGGGTTGTTTGTTTTGACAGGCAGTGGAGAGGGGCTGATCACGATGCTTAACTCCCCGGATTTCAAACCCAAGGACTTTGGAGAGGCTAAAGCCTAAAGGATGAAGGGGGAGCGGGGACTCTGGACTCTAGACTAGCGAAATGGTATACTGGATCGCACATGTACATGTTGTGTGAGGAGGATTATTTATGCTAGGGTTTAACCGCATTACTTTTGATCCGAACATGATGGGCGGATGCGCTTGCATTCGAGGGATGCGCATCACCGTGTCTTTGGTTGTCAACCTGGTAGCTAACGGAATGAGCATTGAGGAGATACTTGAAGCCTATCCCTACCTGGATGCGGACGACATTAGACAGGCGCTCCAATATGCGGCTTGGTTGGCTGAGGAAACCGTTCACTCCTTGGAGCCAGTGCAAGCATGAGGTTTCTGGCCGACATGGGTATTTCTCCAAAGACAGTGGCTTTCTTGCAAGGCATTGGATATGATGCCATACACTTACACGACCAGGGCCTCGACCGATGAGACCGCCCACCTTCTTCAAAGTCCCCGCAATGCGAAAAGCCTGTTGGAATCAATGGAAGAACTCGATGGCGGCAAGGGCGTAGAGCGGGATATGATAGGATGAAAACTTTCTCAGAAAACGGATGGGAAGATTATCTGCACTGGCAACGCACGGATAAGAAAATCGTCAAGCGTATCAATGAATTGATAGAGGATATTCAAGGAAACCAGTACCAGGGGATTGGAAAGCCTGAACCGCTCAGGCATAATCTGTCGGGATACTGGTGACGGCGGATTACGAGGGAACACCGCATAGTGTACCGGATTGAAGAAGACAAGATATTGATAGCTCAATTGAGATACCATTACTGAAGGCTGAAAAGAGAAGACAGAAGGGGGAGGGGGGAGGGACTCTCGACTCTTGACTAACGAACCAGAT
Source organism: Dehalococcoidia bacterium (assembly GCA_023271485.1). Lineage (GTDB taxonomy): Bacteria > Chloroflexota > Dehalococcoidia > SZUA-161 > SpSt-899 > BS503. The sequence goes on from JALPXT010000064.1 coordinate 3,185, forward strand.
GAGCCTGACGGATACCAAATAAATGCCAACGACACTCAGAATTGGCCCGTATCGATTTTTCTTCTACGCTGGTGATCGAGATGAACCTCAGCATGTTCATGTTGAGCGTAATGATAGGCTTGCCAAGTTCTGGCTTGATCCAATCAGGTTGCAGAGCAGCGGAGGATTTAACCGTGTGGAAATTGGTCGAATCCAGAAGATAATCGATAAACATCAAACGCAATTAAAGGAGGGGTGGAATGACTATTTCGGCAGTTGAAATAGATGCCCCAAGTGCCGAGGGTGTAACTGTAACTGAGGATACATTGACTGTAGACCTAAGTGATGGGCGAACCATCTCTGTTCCTCTGGCATGGTTTCCAAGGCTTATTCATTCAACTCCCGAAGAACGGAACAACTGGAGATTGATTGGTAGGGGCCATGGCATCCATTGGGAGGATATTGACGAGGATATCAGCGTTGAAGGCTTGTTAGCCGGTAAGCCATCAGGCGAGAGTCAAGCATCCTTCAAGAAATGGCTGAGCCATCGGGCATCTCGACTACTAAATCGCTTAAGCTGACGGCGTTTCACGCCCCATCTGAAAGCTGACCGCTGTAAGAGGCTGAAGGCTGAAGGCTGAAGGGGGAGCGGGGAGGGACTCCAGACTCCAGACTCTAGACTCTGGCCCAAACAGGTGTTTTTGTGAAGGACTCAGTATACTTAGAGACAACGGTGGTGAGTTATTATACTTCTAAGCCCAATCGAGACATTATAGTCCTTGCTCATCAAGAAATTACGCGACAATGGTGGCCCATGGCAATACGACGATTCAATGTCTTAATCTCTGAGGTTGTAATTGAAGAAGCTGGGTTAGGTGATCAAGAAGCAGCTAAGAGAAGATTAGAAGAACTAAAGCATTTTCCTCACCTGGAATTGGATTATGAGAGTGGAGGTGTGACCATGTGGCAAGACCCAATTGTTGAAGAAGTCCGCAAAGCAGGTGAAGAGCTTGCAAAACAAGCAAATTATGACCTGCATACCTTTTTTGAGAACTTACGGAATAATGAGAAGAGACAAAACCAGAAAATAGTTTCGTTAAAGGAAGACGGAAGGCTGAAGGCTGAAGGCTGAAGGGGGAGAGGGGAGGGACTCCAGACTCCAGACTCCAGACCGTAGACTCTCGACTCTTGACTAGCGAAGCGAACCGTGAACCCAGAACCCGCCCCGATGGAACATTTTGCCCACAGATTTCGTCTGTATTTATGGAGGGGCAAGAGGCTGAAAGCTAAACATGGCAACGGTTACAAGATAAGGAGTGAAGTGGAGACTAAAAGGTTTTCTGATACAGTTGCAGACGTGGCTATAGAGCGGACAACCTGGTTGCTCGCCGAGAGGATAGCCGATAGAGTGGTTAAGGCACTTATGGAGGGTGGCTTTGACAAGCAGTTGGCTAACGCATTATTGGTGACCCTGAAAAGGGAGATGGAGACTGAAGAGAAGGTGGAAGGCTGAAGGCTGAAGACAGAAGGGGAGCGGGGAGGGACTATCGACTATCGACTCTTGACTAGCGAAGCGAACCGTGAACCCAGAACCCGTCCCAATGGAACATTTCGTCCGCAAATTTCGTCTGTATATATGGAGGGGCAAGAGGCGAAAGGCTAAAGGCGAAAGGCTAAAGGCGGAGTGGGGAGGGACTCTCGACTCTAGACTCCAGACTCTCGACTAAGAAAAGGAGGTGATAACCAAAACTTAAAACTTAAAACTTAAAACCTAAAACTTAAAAAAGAAAGGAGAAACATAGATGAAGACAAAACACAGAATACTTAGCGTACTGACCACCCTGGCCCTGGTGGCCAGCCTGACGGCGGTGATGGTTGCGCCGGCGGGGGCACAAGCCGTTACGGTCAGCCCTCCAGAGGGTGCGGTAGGCACGGTGGTTACTGTGACGGGGACGTGGCCCGTTGCGGGCTATATCACATCTGTAACCTTTGCCGGCGCGGCAGTAACCACCTCTCCCGCATTACCACTTGAAATAAAAGAAGCGGGCGATCCCTACACGATCACCTTCAGGGTCCCGGCGGGACCAATTAGGGACAAAACAATCGCAGTTTCTGACGGGGTGCGAACTGCAACTGGCACCTTCACCATCGAGCCAAAGGTCACCATAAGCCCCCGAAGGGGTCCCGAGGGCTCCCCCGCTACTGCTACCGTCACCGGATTTGCTGCGGGCGTCAGCGTCGATGTCTTTGCTGGGGGAAAGCGGGTTGGCGGCGGAGTTACTACCGATGCAACCGGCAGCGCCACCGTTCCTTTGACGATGGAGCACGCCGGGAAAATTACGGCCAGGGATGGTGCCGGGAATCCCTCAGAGCACCACCCTCACACCTTCGAATTCACCCCCGGCATAACGCTGGATCCGACCACCGGGCTTGGCGGAGTTGAGGTGACTATTGAGGGGCGCGACTTCACTCGGGATGGGAACATCCCGGCGGGCAGGATCGAGTTTGCAGGCGAAACGCTCAAAACACCAGAGATACCACTCACCGATCTCGATGACGATGGTATTAAGGACGATTTCGAAGAAACGATTACCGTCCCTCCCGGCGAAACTCCGGGGCCGAAGGTGGTAAGAGTTACCGACAGTGACGGCAAGGTCGCCACGGCCATTTTCGACGTCATTGGGCCTGCTCTCGATGCCATCACTTTAGACCCAGAGGAGGGAGTGCCGGGGCAGTCGGTCCTGGTAACCGGGGTACACTTCCCCGAACTCACGTGGGTAAGCCTCCGTTTTGCCGATGGGGGCACTAAATTGGACGAACTGAAAGAGGCGGGGAAGTCAATTGTGCTGGCGTCGGCGGTGCCCACTGATAGTCTGGGCAACCTTCACCCGACGACCGTCACAATCCCGCTTGTGACGCCTGGCAAGTATAGGATTTGGGCAATACAAGAAGATGACCCTGAGAAGGCGTCGGACGATGCGTTGTTCGAGGTGAAAGCACCGGAAGTGGTGATCGGCGTGCGAGATGGACTGCATGCTGTCTGGGACCAGTTGGGTGAGAGCGTCTGGCAGTTCAAGGATGGCGTATGGTATCAGTACCTTATAGCTGCCCCGGAGATGGTGCCTGAGGCGGTGAGGCTCACCGAACTCAGGAGCGGCATGGCCTACTGGATCTACCTCACCGAAGATATCACCGATATCCACTTCGGCGGGATGACTCGCACGTTGGAAGCCGGCTGGCACAACATTGCCTGGCAATAGCTCTAGAGAAGGGATAGATTCCGGGGATGACCGCCTGAGCGGTCATCCCCGGACCCCAGGGCAGAGTGCAAGGTAGACAAATGGGAGATTCGCATCTCGTTCATGGCTGTGTTGGCTGCCTTAAGTGCTGTCCTGGGGACACTGATTAGCAGACTGAGATTCAAGAATCAAAAAATAAGGAGGAATGAATGTCCAAACTGAAAGTTTTAGTTGCTGTGCTGGCAGTGGCAGCCCTGCTTGTCCTCCCCACCACGGCCTTTGCCAGTGTGCCGGTGCCGCCGGCTGTCTTTATGGGGAAGGCATATGTGGATGACGCGGCGGTCGCCGGGGTAACCGTCTCCGCCTGGATAGATGGGGCAAAGGTAGGTGAAACGACCACCGCGGCCGATGGAGCCTACTACCTCCGGGTGTATGGTCTACACCACGGTAAGACGGTCTTCTTCAAGGTAGCGGGCCTGGACGCCCTGCAAACCGCTGTCTGGGAGATGGGGAAGACCGTTACGCTCGATCTCCATGCCACCACCCCCCCACCGGAGGCGGTTGGCGAGGTGGGGATCACCCTCAGCCCGAGCGAAGGGCTGGCTACCACGGTCTCCGGAGTTGGGTTTACCCCCGGCTCGGTGATAACGGTTACCTTTGACGGAGAACCGGTCCCTACCGTTCCGGCGCCGATATATGCTGATATAGAGGGCACGTTTATCGCCATGCTGGTGGCGCCCACCATTACGCCTGGCGGATACATGATTGGAGCCACCGATGCTGTGGGCAGATCGGACCAGGCAGTCTTTACCGTTCCTGATCTCAGAGGCCCAGAGGGTCCAGAGGGTAAGCCCGGTGAGAAGGGTGATCCCGGCGAGCCCGGCCCGGCAGGTCCACCCGGCGAGCCCGGCCCGGCAGGCCCCGCGGGTCCGGCGGGAGGACAAGTCGTGGGCATAATTGCGATCATCATTGCGGTGATTGCGGTTATCCTGGTCTTTATCCTCCGCCCCAAAGCGGCTGAAGTTGCCTGATAACGCCAAGCAGACAGGATAAAAAGCGGCTCTCCCACAACGTGGGAGAGCCGCTTGTGTTTGATAATCAAGAGGGATTCTGTATAATATTAAGCTGGATTCAAAAAACTTTGCAGTTTCAGCGAAAGACGCTATAATGATTGTGTGAGTCTG
>JALPXT010000065.1 GCA_023271485.1 Dehalococcoidia bacterium
GAGCTGCTTGGCTACGTTCCCGATAACCCGTTCCTATACGATAAGCTTACCGGCAGGGAGTTTGTGCGCTTTGTATCCCGGTTATATAACAGCAACTCCGCGGAACAAAGAATCCAGGAGCTGTTCGACTCCTTTGAGATGAGCGATAAGATCGACGAGCTGATTCAAGGCTACTCCCGGGGAATGCGCCAGAAGACGGCCCTGATCTCGGCCTTGATTCACAATCCCCAGGTACTCTTTGTGGATGAGCCAACGGCAAATCTCGATCCCCGAAGTGCCCGCCTGGCGAAGGACATCTTTCGCGCTCTCACCAAGCAGGGGGTAAGCGTCTTCATGTCAACCCATATAATGGAGATCGCCGAGCGTCTCTGCGACCGCATCGGAATCATCCATCACGGCGAGCTTGTTGCCCTGGGCACCCTGAGCGAGCTCAATCAGCAGGCTGCCTTAGAGGGTTCCACCCTGGAGGATGTCTTTCTTGAACTTACCGGCGATTTTGATGCAGATACCAAAAAGCTCCTGGAGGAGCTTGGCACGTGATTAAAGTTCTCCTGCAGAAGGAAGCACTTGTCTTCAGAAATAGCTATCTTAAAACCAGAAGGCAGATACTGATCGCCCTCGCCTGGCTGGGCGTGGGCATTGTGGTTATCCGGTGGGCAACCGGGGAAATTGCGGAGGAGATCCGCCCGCTACTGGTCAACATCCCCCCAACACTAGCGGTGGTACTTATCACCTCCCTCTTCCACATCATTCTGCTCTGGCTTTTGTTTGCGACCTTCTCGTTAATGCTGCGAGAGGCTCGATCTAAGTTCTATCACTCACCTGAGCTTAGCCTTCTCATCTCAAGCCCCATACCAGCAAATACCCTCTTCATCTTCCGCTTCCTCCTGGCCACCTGCTTTTCCAAAGGGGCTTTAATGAATCTAGCCGTCTTTGTGCTGTTGCCCCTTATTGCCCTGGGTATAGCCGGCGCTGCCCCATGGTACTACTACCTGTTTATTCTGCCAGTGGTTTATCCACTACTGACGATATCTGCCTCCCTTGCTATCCTTCTGGTGATGATACTTATTAGGGTGCTATCAACTAAAAGGATAATGCAAGCAGGAGCAGTCTTCGGTTTTCTGGCAACTGGCCTGTGGGTAGGCTTCTTCATTATAGGCCCTGAAAGGATACTGCCGCGGTTACCCAGTTGGATAGAGACAGCAGAACCGGTCCTGCGTATAGTTTTCCCCCTAAGCGATGCTGCCAATGCTCTAACCTATCTCACACAGGGTGATATATCTTTTGGACCGCTACTGCGTCTGTTTTTCGCCGGTGGCATTATTCTTGCTGGGTCCATGCTGGCTGCAAAGAGGCTTTACTACTCAGGCTACGATAGGACTCAAACGATAGAGATCTCCACCAAGAAACAAGTTGAGCGACCAGCCAGAGAACCTCTTTCCCTGGGAAGAAGGGGCAATCTTATCTTGACCGAATGGATGAAGGCGGCGCGTAACTACGAGATGGCTCAAGCCGCGGTCGGCCTTTTGGTGATGTTGATTGTTTATCTTTTCATGGCGCCGGTATTTGTGCTACCGGAACCCTGGGGCGGTTTAGTCCCACTTGCCCATATTGCGGTGATCGGTTTTCTCGCTTCTGGGGTGGTAGCGGTATTCTTTATCCCTGCGGCCATCCGTGAAGATCCAAAAGCTCTCAAGCAACAGTACTCGGTGCTTAAGGCTGCGCCCTTTGGGGGAAGGGAGTTCATCTGGTGCTACTGCTTGGCCCCCTTCCTCCCCCAACTCCTGCTTGGTGGAGTAATATTGCTCGCACTCAATATCTTCATGGGAAGCAGTATCCTGACTATCCTTCTCTCGCTGGTAGTATTTGGCATGCTGGGCGGAACCGTTACTCTGTTAATGCTGGCGCTGGATATGGCAGGTTATGCCGGGCAGGGAGAGGCAGCCAGTGTAACTGGTGGTGTCGTACGCAATATCCTGCCCTGGGTTTATTATGTTGTGGCTCTGGGAATTCTGGCATTTGGACAGGTCTATACTGGGTTTGAGTTCCTGGGCTTTTTGCATCACTTACCACAGGCACTGATGATAGCCACAAGTGGGGCCGTCTTTCTGGCCTTAACCGGATTTACACTTTATCACTCCTTCCGCCTGGGAGCCCGATACTGGGAAGAGATGGAGATGTAGATCGGAGCGCTTTTCTGCTTATCCTGGTTTTTTCTGGGCGTAGAACTGGAACGAGACATCATTGTCATCTTTAGCCTGGTATTATTTATGATAAGCTTGAAGTTGATCTACCTCACTGCCAAGCTAAACCCAGAGAAATTGCTATATAGGCACAGTTCTTAGCAGTGGGGCGCTTTTTCTCACGCTGATTCTTGCCTATCCCCTCAAATGACCGTTACTCCCAGCGGAAGGTGCGGGCGGCAATGACCAGGCCCAGGCAGAGAATACCCAGCAGGATAAGCACTTCCCGGGTGAGATCAAGCAGTGGAATGCCTTGCCACAATCCCTGCATTAGCTCAACGGCGTGGGTCACCGGTAGATATGGGGAAATGTAGCGCACGATCCAGTCAGGAAGCATATCCAGCGGGATAAACACTCCAGAGAAGAACATCACCGGGAAGTAGATGAACATTCCGATGGCGCTGGCCGCTCGGGGCGAGCGGGCTACGGCGGGGATAAAGAGGAATATAGCGGCAAGGCTCAGGAAGGCGAGGACGAAGCCGGCGAGGAAGGAAAGGAGGCTCCCGGCAAGGCTGGCGTCGTAGACCAGCACCGCTGTAACGGCAAGCAGAGCGATTCCGAGAACCGTGACGATGAAATCGGACAGGGCCAGGCTGCCCAGAATGGTAACCGGCGTAACCGGAGAGCCCTTCAGGCGCTTGAGGAACTTGATCTTGCGGTAGTGGACGATGGTCTGAGGTACGCTGTATATGGTCGTGCCGGCGATAATGAGAACCATCAGGGACGGCGCCACGTAGTTGATGACGATCGCCTTGGGGGCCTCGCCCGGGATGAAAACCTCCATCGTCAGGAAGAGAAAGAACACCGGAAGGATGAAGGTGAAAAACAGGGCCTCCGGCTCGCGCCGGAACAGCTTTAGCTCAGTTGAAATCAGTTTTACGGACTGCCGGAAAATCATCATTCTCTCATCTCCTTGCCGGTAATGGAGAGGAAGACGTCCTCGAGGGTCGGCTTGGAAACGGTGAAGTCGTGGAAATTGCAGTCATTGTCTCCCAGGATGCGGATGACCTCGCCGACAACCCGGCCGTCGGCGCACTGGATGGCGATGTCCCGGTTGCTGACTGCAAGCCGGCACCTGTCGATGTTCTCCAACTGCGCCACTACACTTGAGTCATCTACCGAGAAGCTGATCCTCAAACCCCCGTCGATGCTCCTGATGAGGTTGGCCGGGGTGTCCAGGGCGACTATCCTGCCTCGATCGACGATGGCCACCCGGTCACAGAGCCGCTCCGCTTCCTCCATGAAGTGAGTGACCAGGATAACGGTCTTTCCGGCCTCGCGGGTGCTGCTGACCATCCCCCACATCGCCCTTCGGGCCTGGGGATCGAGCCCCGTCGTCAGCTCGTCGAAGAAAACTACCTGCGGGTCGTTGACCAGGGCCAGAGCAATGGAGAGCCGCTGTTTCTGGCCTCCGGACAGGTTGTCGAAGTAGCCATCGGCCTTGTCCAGCAGCCCCACCTTCTCCAGGAGAGGCCCGGCCGGCAGGGAGCGGGAGTAAAGGGCGGCGAAGAGCTCCAGGGCTTCTCTCGCCTTGATCCGGTCCGGGAATTTGCCCTCCTGGAGCTGTATGCCTATCAGTTGCCTCAGTTTGTAGCCGTCTGCCTTTGGTTCCAGGTCCAGGACGCGGATGAACCCCCCGGAGGGGATCCGCAGTCCCTCGAGGCACTCCACCGTGGTGGTCTTGCCGGCGCCGTTTGGCCCGACGATACCGAAGATCTCGTTCTCGTAGACCTCGAAGCTGACACCATCAACGGCCACCAGGTCACCATATCTCTTGATAAGATCTCTGACGACGATTACTGTCTTCACCATCCAAATCCCTTTCTTGGTTCTGACTTGTCCAGGTTAGGATAGCACCATTCCTCAAGTTCTGTCAAGCACCATTGGGGTCAGGTCTTGCAATGTGACATGGCGTTATCGTCATCGGCCGGGCTCCATTGAAAACGCTGGTTTCTGAGGGCAAATGAACTTTTTGGGCCGTACTCGTTTATCCTGTTATCCAGTCAGAAACTTAGGCTTGGTGGACGGCTGCGTTCGGCCTTATTAAGGTGAGGAACTCGGCGCGGGTGGCGGCACGCTGCCGGAAGAGTCCGCGCATGGCGGAGGTGACGATGCTGCTGCCCGGCTTCTTGATTCCACGCATGGTCATGCAGAGATGCTCCGCCTCCAGGATTACCGCCACTCCCTTTGGCTCCAGAGCCTTGACGATAGTATCGGCGATCTGAGTGGTCAGCCGCTCCTGCAATTGACAGCGTCGAGCCAGTATGTCAACCGTGCGGGCTAACTTGCTGGCACCAACAACGCGGCCCCTGGGCAGGTATCCTACGTGAGCCAGGCCATAGAAAGGCAGGAAGTGATGCTCGCACATGGAATAGAAAGGGATGGCTTTAGCGATCACCATCTCATCGTGCCCCTCGTCAAAGCCCACTTGAAGGTGTTCTGCGGGGTCATGGTGAAGCCCACTGAAGATATCGGCGTACATCTCCGCAATGCGTCCAGGGGTATCAACCAATCCCTCCCGCGTTGGGTCTTCACCGATGGCTTCGATTATCGAGGTTATTGCGTCTCTGATCTTAGCCCGGTCTATCACACTAAAACCTCCCTCTCGTCTCAAAGCACGACTTGCTCGATAGCCGCGAGGTCAGCAGGGACCTCGATAAGCGACGGGGCCTGTTTCAGAGCGGTATCGGTATCCTTGAGCCCATTGCCTGTTATCACGCAAACAACCTTCCTGTTCGTGAGGCTGAGCCCGTTTCGCACCGACTTGATGAGCCCGGCCAGGGAAGCGGCAGATGCAGGCTCTCCGAAGATGCCCTCTTTGGCCGCAAGCATACGATAGGCTTTCAGAATCTCATCATCGCTAACACAGTCGATGATCCCGCCGGATTCGTCTCGGGCAGCAACAGCGCCTTGCCAGCTTGCCGGATTGCCGATGCGGATTGCCGTGGCTATGGTCTCCGGCTTTTCGATCACCTTGTTGTGCACAATGGCTGCCGCGCCCTCCGCTTCAAATCCCATCATCCGGGGAAGATTCCCGGTTCTGCCCGCCTCTCGATACTGAACAAATCCCCTCCAGTACGCCGTGATGTTGCCTGCATTGCCGACAGGAAGAAAGAGATAATCGGGCGCTTGCCCCAGAGCATCGGCGATCTCGAAGGCAGCGGTCTTCTGTCCTTCGATGCGGTGCGGGTTCAGAGAGTTAACCAGAGTGATGGGGTGCCTCTGTGTCAGTGTGCGCACCATCTGGAGGCACTGATCGAAGTTGCCATCCATGCCGATGACCCGGGCTCCGCATACTAATGCCTGGGCGAGTTTTCCCAGGGCTATATTCCCTCTCGGCACGAGGATAAATACCTTCAATCCACAGTGAGCCCCGTAGGCCGCTGCCGAGGCGCTGGTGTTTCCGGTTGAAGCACAGATGATAGCTTCGCTTCCGGCCTCCATTGCTCTGGCGACAGCGACAACCATTCCCCTGTCTTTGAATGAGCCCGTAGGATTACAGCCCTCCAGCTTGAAATAGAGCTCACCACAGCAGAGTTCTTTCTCTAACTTTCGGGAGCGGACGAGGGGGGTATCTCCTTCACCTATGGTAATTGCCGGGGTGGCAGCCGTTATGGGGAGAAAGTCACGGTATCTCTCCAGGATACGGGTCATTTGGCCTAATCCTCAACTCGGACTAGATTGCTGATCTCCCTGACCGCCTCGAGCTTGTTCATTTCGCTAACTGCCTGCTGCATCGCTCGTTCCCGGGCGGGGTGGGTCATGATCACGATCTCAGCGCTTTGCGCTCTCTCGTCGACCTCCTTCTGAATCACGGAGGAAATGCTGATTAGAAGCTCCCCAAGCACCCTGGTGATCTGGGCTAACACGCCAGGCCGGTCGGCGACCGTCATGCGGAGGTAATAACGGGTTTCTATCTCTGAAATGGGCTTTGCGATCATGGTCTGGTCCATCTGAACTCGGGGCATCGGGCTCGACCCTTGACTCATGTTTTGCGCCAGGCGGATGACATCAGCCAGGATGGCGCTTGAAGTTGGCAGCGCCCCGGCACCCTGCCCGTAGAAAAGGATTCGACCGGTCAAGTCACCATCAATTTGCACCGCATTGAACACGCCGTTTACCTTGGCAAGCAGCAAGTCCTCGGGAATGAAGGTGGGATGAACTCGCACCTGAAAGGTGTTATCTTCTCTCTTGGCTATGGCCAGGAGCTTTACCGTATAGCCCAGTTCTTTGGCATAACGGAAATCACGCGCTGCCAGTCGGGAGATCCCCTCATAGTAGACGTCTTCGAGGAGTACTTGCGTGTGGAAAGCCAGGGCAGCCAGGATAGCCAGCTTATAGGCGGCGTCTATGCCCTCGACATCACTGGCAGGATCGGCTTCGGCATAACCCAGCTCCTGAGCTTCCCTGAGAGCGGCGGTGAAATCTATATCCTCAAGAGCCATTTTGGTGAGGATATAATTTGTAGTGCCGTTGATGATGGCGTGGATCGCGGAAATCTTGTTCGCTAGAAGGTCGTGCCGCAGGGGACTGATCAGGGGTATGCCTCCCCCGGCGCTGGCCTCATAGAGTAGAGCAACGTTGTGTTCGGCGGCCAGACTCAGGAGTTCGAATCCGTGTTTTGCGATCACTTCCTTGTTGGCAGTGACAACGTGTTTTCCCCTGGAGACGGCTTCCTTGATGTAGTCATAGGCGGGGCTTTCGCCGCCGATAACCTCAACGACGATGTCTATTCCGGGATCGTCGAGGATATGCTGTGGGTTGGTGGTGAGCAGATGGGGCTGACAGGCTCTTTTCTTAGATGGATCGCGAACCAGAATCCTCTTCACGACCAGCGGAGCGCCTACCTGTTTGGCGAAATCCGCTGCTTTTTCTCGTAGGGCATTCTCCACCCCAACGCCAACCACTCCAAGACCCATCAAGCCGATTTCAATCTTATCCTTCACCTTGAGTCATTTCCTGGGTCATTGCGTGCCATGCGATCTTTAAAGGGGCTTCGCCCCTTTAGGACACTAAAGATCGCTCGGTGACGGCGGGAATCAGGCTGGTCGGCCCCTTACCCGAATGCCGCCACTCCAGCGAATATGTTCGGCAGTATAGGGCAGGAGAGCAAGATAGCGGGCTCTCTTCAGAGCGGTACTGAGCAATCGTTGATGTTTAGCACAGACGCCGGTTCTATGCCGGGGCTCCATCTTGCCGCGATCGGAGATGAAGCGGCGCAACGTATTAGGCTCTTTGTAATCTATCTTCCGAGACCGGTCAGCACAGAATGGACAGGCCTTACGTCTGGAAACAAATCTTTTTCTATCCCGGCTTCTTGTATT
>JALPXT010000066.1 GCA_023271485.1 Dehalococcoidia bacterium
GCATAACTTGACAATGGCCTTCTTAGAATCTATGCTAGAGATAGCAATTGATTGAGCGATTGTCTATCGAGGGGGTAATCATATGCAGGGCTTTCGAACAGAGGACATCCGCAACGTGCTCTTGCTTTCTCACACCGGTGCGGGGAAGACATCGCTTGCTGAGGCGATGCTCTACAATGCTGGAGTCACTACCCGTCTGGGGAAGGTGGATGACGGCAATACCGTGGCTGACTTTGAGCCCGAGGAGATCAAGCGCAGGAGCAGTATCAGCACATCGCTGCTCCCATGCGAGTGGAAGAAGACCAAGATCAATGTGATCGATGTTCCCGGATACTTCGACTTCGTCGGGGAGGTGAAGTCTGCCCTTCGAGTGGCTGACGGCGCGGTCATCGTAGTTTGCGCTGCCTCTGGAGTGGAGGTGGGCACAGAGATTGTCTGGGAATATGCCGATGAGATCGGCTTGCCACGCATTATCTTTGTCAACAAGATCGATCGTGAGAATGCCGATTTCTCGAAGGTGGTGGAGCAGATTGAAGAGAGGTTCGGACGCCGGTGCGTGCCGGTGCAGTTTCCCATTGGATCACAGGATAACTTCCAGGGCGTTTTCGACTTGATCTCTATGCAGCCGTCGGGGCATGCCATCCCCCAGGACTGGATCGATGCCTTTCGAGAGAAGTTGCTTGAGGGCGTCGCCGAGACCGATGATGATCTGGCTACCAAATACCTGGAGGGTGAGGAGATAACCGAGGAAGACATTCGCTCTGCTCTGCGCACCGGGATTCGGGAAAACAAACTCGCGCCTATCCTGGTGGGCACTGCTCTGCGTGACAGGAATATCCCTGAATTGCTGGACGCCATCTGCAATTATCTTCCCTCGCCTAAGGATAGAGGGGAGATAGCGGTGCACCGTGGTGAGGCCGAGGAGATGCTGGAACCTGACGACAGTGCTCCTCTATCGGCGTTGGTTTTTAAGACCAGTGCCGATCCCTACGTGGGCAAGATGAGCTATCTGAGAGTATTTAGCGGAGCTATTAGCAGCGACTCCAGCGTGTGGAACGCCGGCCAGGGGAAGGCCGAGCGGATTGGCCAGCTCTATACCATGCGGGGTAAAACCCAGGAGCCAACGCCGCAGATCGTCGCCGGCGACATCGGGGTGGTGACAAAGCTGGCAGATACCGGCACCGGCGATACACTTTCCAGGCAGGATCATCCCGTTTCGTTTGATCCAATAGAGTTCCCACCCCCCAGCTTCAGTGTTGCGGTTTACCCCAAGACGAAAGCGGATTTCGATAAGCTGGGGATGGTATTGAGCAAGCTGAACGAGGAAGATCCCTCCCTTTCCCTCCGCCGGGACGCTGATACCGGGGAGACTATCCTCTCCGGCCACGGCGAGGCACAACTGGAGGTTGTCGCCGACAAGATGAAGCGAAAATTCTCTCTGGCGGCGGATTTTACAGTCCCCAGGATACCCTACAAGGAGACGGTCACTGTTCCGGTGAAAGCGGAATACAAGCATAAGAAGCAGACCGGGGGACACGGTCAGTACGGGCACGTTCTTATTCGGATCGAGCCGCTGCCCAGAGGCGGTGGCTATGAGTTTGAGGAAAAGATCGTTGGGGGAGCGATCCCCAAGAACTATATCCCTGCGGTAGGGAAAGGAATCACCGAGGGGCTTCAGGAGGGCGTTCTGGCCGGCTGCCCGATTGTGGATCTGAAGGTCATCCTCTACGACGGCACATATCATCCGGTTGATTCTTCGGATATCGCCTTCAAGATCGCTGGCTCACATGCCCTCAGAAAAGGCGTTTCTCAGGCGCAACCAGTGCTCCTTGAGCCGATTATGTCCGTCAAGATAACTGTGCCGGATGCATTCACCGGCGATGTGATGGGAGGTCTTAACGGCAAGCGGGCTCGGATAATGGGAATGAATCCTGAGGGCGGCATCAACATCATTGAAGCACAAGCACCGCTTGCTGAGATGCTTCGCTATAGCATAGACCTCAGATCGATGACACAGGGACGCGGCAGCTACACCATTCGCTTCAGCCATTATGAAGAGGTTCCGGCACACCTGGCGCAGAAGATCATCGCTGAGGCGGCAAAGGAAAAGGATAGAGCATAAAGGGGCTGCGCCCCTTTGATCTGGAGGAAGCGATGGAAATCATGGAACTGGAAGTTGAAAACAGGACTACACTCCGCAAGAAAGTCAAGGCATTGAGACGAAGCGGGATGACTCCCGCCAATATCTTCGGCCATGCAATCGAGTCTCAGCCTGTTCAAGTCAACACGGCAAAGGCGGAGAAGGTGCTATCAAGAGCCGGCAGCACCCACATGATAGCGTTGAAGTCACCATCTTCGCGGAAGATTCGCCGGGTGCTGGTAAAGGATGTGCAGCGGGACCCCATAAGTGGGAGGCTGTTTCATATTGACTTCTACGAAGTGCGGATGCAGGACAAGGTAAAGGTCGAAGTGCCGCTCCTCTTTCAGGGTGAATCTCCGGCCGCCCAACGTGCTGATCTGGTGTTGGTGGAGAACTTGCGTGCCGTGGAGGTGGAGTGCCTGCCCGGTGACATACCGGAGAACATTGCCATCGATCTGAGCAGACTGGCCCAGGCGGGGGATCACATACTGGTGAGGGACCTGAAAGTCGATGGCGTCACTATATTGACGCACGCCGAGGAAGTGATAGCCAGAGTTGCCCGCTCTAAGGCGGCAGAGGTTAGAGAGGTTGCAGTAGAGGTCGAAGAGGCTGTTGCCGAGGGAGCCTCAGGGAAGGGCTAAGGGGGTAGGGGGTGGCCAGAATGATGAAGTCACTCCGGTCACATTTTCAAAAAGAGGCTAACAAAGCGGTGGAGGAGTACACCGCCTCCGTCTCCTTTGATCACCGACTCTATTGGCAGGACATTGCCAGCTCGATTGCCCATGCCAGGATGCTTGGGAGGCAGGGGATAATCACCGCCGAAGAGGCGGAGTTGATCGTTGCGGGCCTTATCTCCATTAGAGAGGAGATCGAGTGCGGCGATCTGAAGCTTGATCAGGCTCTGGAAGACATCCACATGAATATCGAGTCTCGCCTCTTTGAAAAGATAGGCGATGTGGCGGGCAAGCTGCACACCGCTCGTTCCCGAAATGACCAGGTTGCCACGGACATGCGCCTGTTTGCCAAAGAGGCGCTCTCGGAGACTGTCAAGCTGCTAAGAGTGTTTCAGAGGGCACTCCTGGACCTGGCCGAGACGAACGCAGAAGTAATTATCCCGGGGTACACCCACCTTCAGCGAGCCCAGCCGGTCCTTCTTGCTCACCATCTGCTGGCCTACTTCGAGATGTTTCAGCGAGATGTCGAGCGCTTCGGCGACTGCCTGAAGCGCACTGATGTATTGCCTCTGGGCAGCGGGGCACTGGCGGGGGTGCCCTATCCCATTGACCGGGAGTCGATAGCCCGGGAGCTGGGATTCGGCCAGATCAGCTCAAACAGCCTGGATACCGTCTCCGACCGCGACTTCATCATCGAATACCAGGCAGCCGCCAGCCTGACCATGATGCACCTCTCCCGCCTGGCAGAGGAGATCATCCTCTGGTCGTCGGCGGAGTTTGGGTTCGTCGAGATCGACGACGCCTACGCCACCAGCTCAAGCATCATGCCACAGAAGAAGAATCCCGATGTGGCCGAGCTGGCGCGCGGCAAGACCGGGCGCGTCTACGGAAATCTGCTGGCAATCCTGACTACTATGAAATCCCTGCCGCTGGCCTACAACAAAGACCTGCAGGAGGACAAGGAGGGTTTCTTCGATACCGTGGATACCCTCCACTCGACCATGCAGGTGTTTGCTGGAATGGTGAGAACTCTGTCCGTCAATGCCGGGCGTGCGCGCCGGGCCGCCGGCGAGAGCTACACACTGGCCACCGATCTGGCTGATTATCTGGTCAAAAAAGGAGCGCCCTTCCGAGAAGCGCACAGCATAGTGGGCAAGCTGGTTCGTATCGCCGTCAACCAGGAGAAAAGCCTGCAGGAGCTTCCCCTGGCTGATTATCAGAGCCTCTCCCCACTGTTTGGAGAGGATGTCTATTCTATCACTGTGGAGTCCTCCATCGATGCTCGCGATGCCCCGGGCGGGACTGCACCCCGGCAGGTAGCGCGGGCACTTAAAAGGGCAAGGGAGCGTTTGCAGGAATAGCCATGGGGGCGTGGAGAAATTCTGGTATCAAATCGAGCTATCCGCAGGCCTGCCCTAAGTGCGGGGACAAGCTCCAGGAGAGATGAAAGATGAGCGACAAAGTAAAGCTGGCACCCTCTATACTTTCGGCCGACTTTGCCCGTTTGGGCGAGCAGGTCGTCGCGGCTGCCGCGGCCGGCGCCGACTATATCCACGTTGATGTCATGGACGGACAGTTTGTGCCTGGAATAACTATCGGCGACGGGGTGGTCAGGGCGATTCGTCTCCACACCACCCTTCCCCTCGATGTTCACCTGATGGTCGATTCCCCAGAGAGACAGATCGAGAGCTTCGCTCAGGCCGGGGCCGACATTATCAGCGTTCATGTGGAGGCCTGTACGCATCTGCATCGCCTTGTGACGCAGATAAAAGGTCTGAATGTGAGGGCCGGAGTTGCGCTGAATCCGTCTACCTCACTGGAGACCATCAGAGAGATATTGCCCTTCGTTGATCTGGTTCTTGTCATGACGGTCAACCCTGGATTCGGGGGGCAGACCTTCATTCCCCAGATGCTGGACAAGATCGCCTGCCTGAGAGAGTTGCTGGATGAAAGAGAATTGAAGGCTGAACTGGAAGTAGATGGGGGAATTAACGCGGAGTTAGCCCCTAAGGTTGTTCAGGCTGGGGCACGGGTGCTGGTAGCCGGAGCGGCGGTATTCAATGACAAAGAGAGCATTTCTCAAGCAATCGAAAGGATTAGGGCAAGCTGTGGCGGTTAGCCAGCAATCTTATGTTGAGTGCGCAGGCACCTGGTGCACATGCTGACCCGTTTTTTGATGCCGTTCACTATCAGCGAGGTTCTGACAATGTTAGGCAGCCATCGCCTCTTGGTGCGACGATTCGAATGGCTGACATTATGCCCGAACTGAACGCTCTTTCCACAAATCTCACATTTCATAGCTGTTCCTTTGACTTAAGTGGTTATCTTGCTGTAGAATTCCTGTATAAGCATACCATAATTGCGGCCGCTTAGCAAATGAAGTGGCTGCAATGATAAGAAGGGGTTCGTGGTGTCTCTTGATTCACCTGTTGCCACACTCAAGGGCGTGAACCCAAGGATGGCCGCCAGGTTCTCTAAATTGGGTGTAGTCACCATTCGTGACCTCCTGTACTTCTTCCCCCGACATCACATTGATTACAGCCGAAGAAGTCGCATCGCTGACCTTGAGCCCGGGATAGATCAAACTATCGTGGCCGAGGTTTGGCAAGCATCCGAGAAGAGGTCACGCCGGGGAATGCGCAGCACCGAGGCCATCGTGGGCGATGAGACGGGCACGGTGAGGGTTATCTGGTTCAATCAGCCCTATCTGGCCAAACGGCTCTCCACCGGCACTCGAATAGCCCTCAGCGGCAAAGTGGACCTCTTTAGAGACCAAAAGGTGTTCCAGTCTCCGGAATATGAATTCCTCGAATCGGGCGACCTGATTCACACCGGCCGGCTGATCCCGGTTTATCCTCTCACCCGGGGGCTCTACCTCCGCCAGGTGCGCCAGGTGGTGAAAGACGCCCTGGCTTTGTATCTGCCAGATATTGAGGATTTCTTGCCCCAGGGAGTAAGGACCGGCGCCGGCCTCATGGGACTCCCCGAGGCGATCCAACAGGCTCACTATCCCGATAATGAGTTCTCTAAAGATGCGGCAAGACGCCGCCTTGCCTTTGACGAACTCTTTCTTATCCAGCTTAGCGTGCTATCCCGGAAGCGAGACTGGCGGGAGGCAAGGCAGGGGATCAGCCTGAATCCGGAGCCGGAATGCCTGGCAAGATTCCTGGCCTCTCTGCCCTTTGATCTGACCTCCGCTCAGAGGCGAGCCTTAGACCAGATCCGAGGTGACCTGGCTCAGGATAGGCCCATGAGTCGGTTGCTCCAGGGGGAGGTTGGCAGCGGCAAGACGGTGGTGGCCACCACCGCCATGCTGCTTGCCGTAGCCAGTTACTGCCAGGCAGCATTGATGGCACCAACGGAAATCCTCGCCGAACAGCATTTCCAGAATATCTGCCGCCTGCTGGGCGACCAAGACGGCGACGGCGATGTTTGCTGTTTCCCCTCTCCCCTTCCTCGCCCGATCGTCGTCGGGCTGCTGACCGGGGGGAGCAGGGCGAAAGGGGAGCTGCACCGGCGCATCGCCTCGGGAGAGATCGATATCCTCATTGGAACACATGCATTGATACAGAAGAAGGTGGCGTTTCACCGGTTGGGACTGGTGGTGGTGGATGAACAGCATCGCTTCGGCGTTATGCAGCGCGCCGAGTTGCGTCAGAAGGGCACCAGCCCTCACATGCTGGTGATGAGCGCCACCCCGATTCCCCGCACCCTGGCGTTGACCCTTTATGGGGACCTCGATATATCGCTGATAGATGAGCTCCCCCCGGGGAGACGGGAGATCAAGACCAGATGGCTCAGCCCCCAGCGGCGACAGGACGGCTACGAGTTTGTACGCAAGCAGATCGCTCGAGCACGCCAGGCATTCATCATCTGTCCACTGATCGAGGAATCGGAAAACATCGAGGCCCGGGCAGCAACAGCCGAATATGAGCGCCTGTCGCAAGAAGTATTCCCTGATCTGAGATTAGGGCTGTTGCACGGACGTATGTCTACTTCGCAAAAGGAAGAGGTAATGCAGCGTTTTCGAGCCGGAGAGATAGACATACTGGTCTCGACATCGGTGGTCGAGGTAGGCATCGATGTCCCCAATGCCACGGTGATGCTGGTGGAAGGTGCGGAGCGGTTCGGGTTAGCCCAGTTGCACCAGTTTCGGGGTAGAGTTTGGCGAAGCAGCTACGAGAGCTACTGTCTGCTGCTATCGGAGAACCCGTCGGTGGAAGGAGCGGAACGACTGAAGCTGATGGAAGAGATCCATAATGGGTTTCGTTTGGCGGAGGAAGACCTGAGGCTGCGGGGTCCCGGTGAATTTTTCGGTACTCGACAGAGCGGCTTGCCCGACCTGAAGATGGCGCAGCTTTCCGATGTGGGGCTTCTGGAGATGGCTCGCTCCGAGGCTATACGGCTTTTTGAGTCCGATCCTCAGCTTGAGAGGCCAGAGCACAAAGCCCTCTCTTGCGCCGTTGCTCGATTGAGGGCAAGTGGCGGCAATTCATGAATTCTTGGGGAACTGAGGTAACCATCGAAAAATAGAGAGATCTGGGGGATTGAAGCCTGTAAAAACAGGCAAGTTTGTGATACGCTTTTGATAAAGTGCAAACCTGCTTGAGCGATTATTGAGCCT
>JALPXT010000067.1 GCA_023271485.1 Dehalococcoidia bacterium
GCCGAAATGCTCGACTATTCCCTTCCAGGCTTTGAGATGAGGTCGGACCACCTCCCGGGCGAGCACGTCAAAATCGATCAAGCAGGCACCCAGTTCCCTGAAGATGCCGGCAACGGTGCTCTTCCCTGAGGCAATGCTTCCGGTGAGACCCACGATTATCACTACGGCATCCTATCGGCACGATCGCCGACAACCCGGCAGGGAATCCCTCTGAGATTCAGAGAACCAAGCGCCGGGTCGTAAGGCGGAGCGCTATCGGTGATGATGTTTATGTTGGACTTGCGCCAGTCGAAAAGCTCCGAGGCGCGTTTCTCGGGAAACCACCATCCGTAGGAGGCGACCACCACCCGGGGATCAAGGGCTTCATCTAATAACAGCTTCTGTTTGATTTTGCCCTTCGGGGTCTCTATGAAAACCCAACTGCCTTCCTCAACTCCCAGCCTACGGGCGGTTGCCGGATTCAACTGCACCACCGGATCGGGGGTCATTTCTCGCAGTCTGGCTATATTTCTGTGTGCCGAGTGGGAGAAGTGGCGTTCCTTGGCATTGGTGAGCAGGAGGGGGTATTCTTCCGATGGGGCGGGAGACTGGCATAGCTCGCGGTAAAACGGCAGTGGGCTATAGCCCAGGGACTCCAACTGCCCGGAGTATATCTCCACCTTGCCCGATGGCGTCCTGAATCCAGATCCCTCGTATTTCATGTATCCCTTATCCCCCTCGAGGTATCTCCTCTCTTTCAGGTCCTCGAAGGTCAGCCCGCTGGGCTCCAGTATGAAATCCAGAGCCTCTCGCTCATCGGCCCAGAAATGGTCCTGAAGGCCGAGTTTGCTGGCGAGCTGGTTTATTATCTTTATGTCAGGCCAGCACTCGCCTGGCGGCTCCACGATCTTGGGATAGGCCAGGATGATTCCCCCGGCAGCGGGGTAAGGGCCTATCTCATCGGACTCGCCGATAGAAGCTACGGGAAGGACAACGTCAGCCAGTGAAGCGGTAGGAGTCATGAAGAGATCAGCGACCACCATGAGCTCCAGCTTCATCAGGGCCTGGTAGGTTCGGGCAGCATCGGGATAGCTAAGAAGAGGATTGGTCCCGAAGAGCAGCGCTGCTTTGATCGGGTAAGGTTGTTCATCCAGGATGGCCTTCACCAATGATTGCCTCGCTATGAACGCCGACCTGGCGGCCAACTTGAACTCGCTGCCCGCCATCCTCTCGGGCTTGCGGGGGAATTGCCTTAGCAGCATGAACTGCCCTGACCTGCTGAGGGGAACCGGGGTCGTCAGTATCTCTCCGCCGGGTACGTCCAGATTGCCGGTGAGGGCACGCAGGATACAGATGGCCCGGCAGGTCTGAAAGCTCTTTTCCGTGTGGTCCAGGGCATTGCCCCACTCAATGGTGGCCGGCCTGGTTTCGGCGTACAGTCTCGCCACTTCTCTAATCCTCTCCTGAGGAATCCAGGTTACCTCTTCGACATCCTTCAGGGAATAGGTCTCGACATGCTCTGCCAATCTGTCAAAGCCGACCGTCCAGGACGACACAAAGCCCTCATCATATAGTTGCTCCTCAATGATCACCTTAATCATTCCCAGGGCCAGGATGCCATCGCTGCCCGGTCGAGGCTTTAGCCAGACGTCGGATCGGGATGCCGGCGTTGTCTTCCGAGGGTCGATTACAATCAGTTTCGCTCCGGCTGTAAGCGCGGACTTGCGTTCTAAAGGGGACAGGCCATTTCGCGTGTGAGGCGGATTACTTCCCCAGACCACGATGCAGTGCGGATGGTTCTCACTATCAGGATGGGAGGGAGCGCCAAAGGTGTAGTTAGAGGCAAGCTCGCCGGGCATGTGACAAATGTGCCCTGGGGTGGTGATATTGGGGGTGCCAAAGGCACTGGCCAGCCTCTGGGCAAAAGCTATCTCCATGCCTTTAGGATCACCCATCCCCAGAGCCACGCATTCCGGTCCGATGGTCTGCTTCAAGTCACGCAGCTTGCCGGCGATGTAGTCCAGCGCCTCTTCCCATGAGACCCTCTTCCAGTTGCCATTACCCCTGGCTCCCTTCCTCCGCAGAGGGTAAAGGAGGCGATCGGGATGATTCAGAATCTCCGGCAGTGCCAGCCCCCTGGCGCAGGCGCTGTCTCTGCCCTTTGGAGCATCCTTATCTGCGGCCACGGCGATGATTCTACCGTCCTCAATGGTAACCAGCAGGCTGCACCGCCCAAAGCACATGCGGCAGAATGTTCTGGTAGTCAATTCTCTCATTGAGTATCCCTCCGCACTCTATCATAGACATCAACGAGGGAAAAATCAACAATCTTAGCGAACCGGCGGCGAAACTGCTATAATTAACAAGAGGGCAATGATGGATCACGATGCCGAGATCGAATACGCGCTGAGGCATACCGAGTTGGTGAGGCCACCGGAGCAGAGGCTGAATACCTTTGGTGTCACTAAGGTGCACTACTATCTGCTCGCCGAACCGATGGACAGCGTGAACGAGACCAGAATCCGGGAGGGCAGGGTAATCGCCGAGAGACCCAGGATAGTTACGCCCAGTTACCTCCTTAACGTCTTCGAGGGGTTCGGCGATCATGCCAGGAAGCAAGCGGAGGCTCTCCTCGGCAGATATGGCTTCGACCCCAATATACTGGAATATAAATACAGGAATGAGATGGGCAACACCTGGACTCTCTCGGAGAACATAAGCCAGGTGATCCTCAAGATAAATGGGAAAATAGACGATGAGAGTGATCCTCTGGCGGCGATTCTGAAATGCCCCGATGATGCCTGGCAGATATCTCTGATGATGTTCATCATGAGTGTGACGAGATCATCCGCGTCTAAGAATATCGCTGAGCTGGATAGCAGAGGTCTGTTCGAAAGACAATACGGAATCCCCAAATTTGTGAGGGACGAAATCGACGATCTGTTCAGGGCAGCATCCAAAGATCGCTCCAGCATCGAGGAACTGGGGTCTAAGCTCCAGAGCTATGGGGTCTTTGAACAGTATCAGGATAGGTTCTTCACGCTCTTGAGGAGAAGGTGAATGGAGGTGCATAGTGAAAGAGCAGGTTATTGCCGAACTACACGTTGTCCCTTTAGGCACAGAGACTGCCAGTTTGAGTCACTACGTCGCCGCCTGTCTCGATGTTCTTAAAGAGGCTGAAGACATAACCTACCGGTTGACTGCCATGGGGACGATTGTCCAGGGACCTCTGGACAGGATACTTGAGCTGGCGCGGGAGATGCACGAGGTGCCGTTTACGATGGGAGTGAAACGAGTGGCGACCACCATCTACATCGATGATCGCCGCGATAAACTGATAAGCATCGAGGGAAAGATGAAAGCGGTGCTGGACAAGAACCCTTAAACGGGATAGTTACGAATTCAGAATGTGTACCTCTGAGGAGAAACTGGTAACCCTTAAAAGGACGTTAGCGGAAATGGGGAGCGCCCTTGTTGCCTACTCAGGGGGTGTGGACAGCACCTTCTTGCTGAAGGTGGCCCAGGAGATGCTGCGGGACAAGGTGATAGCGGTAACGGCGACCTCCGAGACCTATTCCTCTCATGAACTGAAGTCCGCCCTGAGCATGGCCCAGGAGCTGGGAGTAAAGCATATTCTGATTCATACCGAAGAATTGACCAACCATGATTTTGCCGGTAATCCAAAGGAACGCTGTTATTTTTGCAAGAGAGAGCTGATTTCTAAGTTGAACGATATAGCCGGAGAGCATAATCTAAGTTATGTTCTGGACGGCTCCAACTATGACGATCTGGCTGATTATCGGCCCGGCATGAAGGCTGTGCGTGAGCTCGGGGCCCGCAGTCCGCTCAAGGAATCGGGCCTGACTAAGAACGATATTCGATCGCTTTCCAGGCAGATGAACTTGCCCACCTGGAATAAGCCATCCCTTGCCTGCTTAGCTTCAAGGATTCCCTACGGTGACCGGATAACTAAAGAGAAGCTGATGATGATCGACCAGGCGGAGGCATTCTTGCGAGATCTGGGGATAGGGCAGTTAAGGGTGAGACACCACGAAACCATCGCCCGAATCGAGGTGCTGCCGGAGGATATTCCCCTCTTCCTTCAGCCGGACCTGAGAGAGAAGATTAGTGGCAGGTTCAGGGAGATAGGATATAGCTTTATAACTCTTGATTTACAGGGCTACCGCATGGGAAGCATGAACGAGCCGGATGATCTGAAGGGAGAGCAGCTTGAAGATCGCTTATTTTGACTGCTTTTCGGGTATCAGCGGAGACATGGTGCTGGGGGCGCTGGTCGATCTGGGTGTGGGGGTTCGGGAGTTGAGTTCCGAACTCGATAAGTTGCGTCTCTCAGTGCCTTACGAACTCAAGGCCAAGAAAGTAGAGAAACACGGTATTTGCGGCACCAAGATTGATGTTGCTCTGCACCAGAAGGATGAGGCACGTAAGCTGGTAGATATCCTGAGGATAATCGAGGGGAGCGCGTTAGCCGAGGAGATTAAAGGGCCGGCGAGAAAGATATTTGTTAGATTGGCCGAAGCGGAAGCCAGGATACATCAAGAGGACCTCAACGAGGTGCATTTCCACGAACTGGGCGGACTGGATGCTATTATTGACATCGTTGGTGCGGTTGCTGGCATGAAGCTGTTGGGTATCGATGCTATTTATGGATCGCCGTTGCGCCTCGGTCATGGCTTCGTAAAGTGTCGCCATGGTACACTTCCGATTCCTGCCCCGGCCACTCTGGAGCTGACCAAAGGGGTACCCGTTTACGGGGGGGACGTCGATGCGGAGCTGGTCACGCCCACCGGGGCGGCGATCATCACCACACTGGCCCGGGGCTTTGGCGAATTGCCCCAAATGAAGATCGAGAAGATAGGCTACGGGGCAGGCAAGCAGAATCTCCCTATCCCCAACCTGCTGAGGGTTCTCATCGGGGAGCGAGGAAGCCACAGAGTTCACAGAGAGCTCCGAGGAAATGAAATCTGTGATCTCGGTGTGCTCTGTGGTTATGACGAGGATACCGTTACGGTTGTAGAAACCAATATCGACGATATGAACCCCGAGTTTTATGAATATATTATGTCCAGACTATTTGAGAGCGGTGCGGTTGATGTTTACCTGACCCCAACCCAGATGAAACAGGTAAGGCCGGCTACCTTGCTTTCCGTTGTCGTGTCTGCGGAAAACCTGCGCCCTGTCCT
This sequence comes from Dehalococcoidia bacterium, assembly GCA_023271485.1. Classification (GTDB taxonomy): domain Bacteria; phylum Chloroflexota; class Dehalococcoidia; order SZUA-161; family SpSt-899; genus BS503. The sequence continues at coordinate 5,184 of JALPXT010000067.1, forward strand.
GGAGGTAATCTTCAGGGAAACTACCACCCTGGGGGTAAGAACCTACCAGACAAAAAGATATAAATTGGCAAGAGAAGAGATAGTGGTGGAGACAGAATATGGTGAGGTGCGGGTCAAACTGGGCAGATTGAGGGGGGAGGTGGTAAATCTTGCCCCGGAATATAGGGATTGCCGGCGTCTGGCGGATGAGCTGGGCATTCCCATCAAACAGATCTACGAGGCGGCCAGAGGGGCTGCTGCAACGGGAGAATGTAATATTGAAGACCAGCGAGATACTGCAGAAGCTCAAGAGCGGTGAAATCAGCGTCGGCGAGGCAGAGGGGCTTCTGGAAAGAACCGCTTTCGAGAGGATGAAGCTGAGACTGGTGGACGACCTTGCCCGATTAGATGTATATCGCGACCGGAGAGCAGGCATCCCAGAGGTCATCCTGGCTGAGGGCAAGAAGCCCGAATGGGTGGCCAGACTATTACTGGAGATGGTTAAAGAACGGGGTAGAGCTATGGCCACCCGGGTAGAAGACGCATGTCTCCAGAAGATAAAAGAGGTTGTGCCGTCGGAATATCGTATCCAGGTATACGGCGAAGCGCGGATTGTTACGGTAAGCGAGCCGGGATTTGAGGTGACTGGAACCGGGGGCAAGGTAGGACTGATAGCGGCCGGCACCGCCGACATATCGGTAGCGGAGGAGGCGCGTGTTACCGCTGAGCAGATGGGGTGTAAAGTTCACACTGCCTACGATGTGGGTATAGCCGGCCCACAGCGGGTGCTTGCTCCGCTTGAGGAGATGCTGAGCGAGGGAATAGATGTGATTGTTGTGGTTGCGGGAATGGATGCGGTCCTTCCCATTACGGTCAGAGGTCTGGTGGATCTCCCGGTGATCGGCGTTCCTACCTCGGTTGGATACGGGATAGCGGCGAAGGGCATTGCTCCTCTGCTCACTATGCTTCAATCCTGCTCGCCGGGGCTGGGGGTGGTCAACATAGATAACGGTTTCGGGGCTGGTGCACTGGCGGCTTTGATTGCCAACCGGGTGGGGCGTGCGAGGGCGGGGAACTTAAGACTTAAAACCTAAAACTTAAAACCCAAAAAAAGGAGGCGGCTTAAGAATGAAGGAGAAATTCAGCCCGGTAGGAGAAAAGGAGGTAACTCGTGCCATTGTGGGCGAGTTTGCCACCCAGTTCATGGAATACGTGGAGAGCGACTGTATCATCGTTGGTGCCGGTCCGAGCGGGCTCATGGCCGGCAGGAACCTCGCAAGGGCGGGGAAGAAGGTACTCATCGTCGAACGGAACAACTACCTTGGCGGCGGTTTCTGGATCGGCGGCTATCTGCTGAACAAGGTGACCATAAGGCATCCGGCAGAAAGAGTCCTGGATGAGCTTGGCATCCCGCACAAAGAAGTTACGCCGGACTTATTTGTTGCCGATGGACCCCATGCCTGCTCAAAACTCATCGCTTCAGCCTGCGATAGTGGGGTTCGCTTTGCCAATATGACCATCTTCGATGACCTGGTATTGAGGGAGGATAGTCGTATTGCCGGTGTCGTGATCAACTGGACGCCTATCACGTCATTGCCCCGAGAGATCACCTGCGTTGATCCGGTGGCCCTCGAATCGAAGCTGGTTATCGACGCTACCGGTCATGACGCTCAGGTAGTCAGTAAGCTGGAGGAGAGGGGACAGATCAAAACAAAGGGCTTCGGCGCGATGTGGGTGGAGAGGTCAGAAGATCTGATCATCGAGCACACCGGAGAGGTTCACCCGGGCCTGATCGTCACCGGCATGGCGGTTTCGACAGTGTATGGCTTGCCCCGAATGGGACCGACCTTCGGGGCGATGCTCTTATCAGGGGAAGTGGCGGCGGAGATTGCGCTTGAACATCTGAAATGAAAGCCATCCGGCTAGAGGCGGTTCTCCTCTACGACGAAGGCACCGCCGGCGAATTGAACATCGAGGAGATCGCCGGGTACTTGAGAGATAAACTGAGGAGAGTGCCGGTGGAGGTGAGAGGTAATCCCTTTGTCTTTTGCCGGGAGAAGGACCCGGACTGGGCGAGAAAGCTGGCATCTATCAAGGTTCAGGATGCCAGCAGAAAGCTTGTCGCAGTCCAGGAACCCCTCTATG
>JALPXT010000068.1 GCA_023271485.1 Dehalococcoidia bacterium
CATGCCGAGGTCATCAGGCTGTAGGGAAGGAGCTACCGAATGCATAACCGAAGGGAACTGCGTAGCAAACAGGCAGATGAAGCCTTGACAGGGCTGACCAAATGAAGTATCCTTTAGCTACCTATCGGTGGCGGATTTTAACCCGTCCCCAAGTGGCCCCTTTTGGTGGTAGATAATGAACAATTCAGGGCCGGTCTAAGAAAGATAGTGTTGTTCGTTGAAAAGAGTTGAATTTCAGGTAATTTTTGAAGATGAGTGGAGGGCGAGAATCAATGAAGTATTATTTATTGAGGATATTATTCTTGGGAGGCGATAGCTATGGAGAAGGTATATGTATTCAAGGTGGCTTTGAAGCATCGAAGAGGGCTTTGGCGTCGGATAGAGATTAAGGGTAATCAGAGACTCGCTGATTTTGATTGGCTCATTCGTGATGCATTCAATCATGATACTTTTGACCATCTAAGCGAATTCTTTAGAGAACGATGGCCACGAGGGGGCTTTGGTGAAATAGACCCTGATGGGGGGGGGCAGTGGTGCTAAGAAGCGGATTGAGCAACTTAGTTTATCTGAAGGTGACAAAATAGGGTATGTCTATGACTTTGGCGATGAAATCCTGCATAATGTCACTTTGGAAAAGATAGTACAACCAGAAAAGGGCGTTGAATATCCGCGTGTGATTGCCGAAAACAAGCCAAGATATCGTTACTGTGAGAGGTGCCAGGAACAAGGGAAGAAGACAATTGCCGCATGGATTTGCATCGAATGCTCAGAAGAGGAAGGGAGAGAAGTGCTTTTATGTGAAGATTGTCTGGAGGAGGAGCATGAGGATCACTATGCAGATGAAATACTTTACTAAGGATCTCTTTAGCGACGCCTTCGTGAATACGGGGTTAGCGAATCAACCATTGGTTACCCGCAGAATCAAAGATCAGAAGAATAGTTAGGGAGGTTGCAATGACTAAGAACAAGATTATTGGCATAATCGTAGCGGTGTTGATTGTACTGTCTCTGGTGGTCGTGGTGTGGGCTGATGTAGAGCGAGCCTTCATCCCTGGTAACCGAATTGCTGTTGTTTCCTTGACAGGCCCTATCATGGGAAGTAGCGGCGGCGGAATACTGGCTCCAGCCGGCATCACCCCGGATCTTGTGCGGCGATTGCTGGAGCAGGCAGAGAGGGATGGCAGCATCAAGGCGGTTGTCCTGCGCATAGAGAGTCCTGGTGGAGCTATAGCCGCATCTCAGGAGATCGGCGACATGATAAGGGACTTCGAAAAGTATATTGTCGTCTCTATGGGTGATATGGCTACATCAGGGGGATATTATATTTCCGCCCACGCCGATATGATCATCGCTCAACCGGGCACCATAACCGGCAGCATTGGTGTCATCTTCCAGCATCTCAACGTGGATGGACTGCTCGAGAAACTGGGTATCGAGAGGGAGACTATCACCGGGGGGGAACACAAAGATATGTTTGTTACCCCCCTGACCGCGGAGCGCCGAGATATCCTCCAGCAAATCACGGATGAGGCGCATGACCAGTTTATGCGTACTGTAGCCGGGGGGCGGGATTTACCCCTCTCTGAAGTGAGGGAGCTGGCCACCGGTGAGCTGTTTATCGGCACGCAGGCATTGGACTTAGGCCTGGTTGACCTCCTTGGTGGCCGGCAGGTCGCTATTGACGCTGCTGCCGAGTTAGCGGGAGTACAAGATCCCGTGGTAATCGAGCTGGCTCCTCCGGTTCCCTCGATATGGGATCTTTTCCTTGGCGGAGGAGGCATCCTCGAGATTGTCAGGGCCAGGCTGCTGGGGGAGGAGTTCATCATGTTGAGAGAAGTCAGGGAATTGCTTAATACCTATTCGCTGCCCCGATTTTGATCTTACACTCAAGCCACAGAGCCCACGGAGAAACACGGGTAGGGGATAAGGGATAAGGGATAGCCTCCCTGCACGCTAGGCGCTGCATGCTAAATTGGGAAGGAGAAGGATATGGGAAAAGGTATTATCGAGACACTCGGCGGCGTATTGGCCAGACCAATCTCTACCATTCGTAGTATATGTGAGCAGCGACCCATTGGCTGGGCGATAATCGTCGTCCTGGTCGTTTCCGTTGTATCCACCGTTGCCTGGATAGACCCAGGGATGCTCGAAGAATTGGGATTGCCTGACATCAGCATGCCTGCCATAGTTGCGTTATTCTCCATCATTAATATGGTAACCCTGCTAGTATTGACCGCCGTCTATCACCTGGCCGCCTCGGTGCTGGGTGGCAGGGGGACCTACGGCGGGCTTTTCTGCGGCTCTGCCTTTGCCGGCTTGCCGGGTATTTTTGCTGCTCCCCTGGCGGCGATAGGCTTGTTGCCAATCGTGGGTGGTCTGCTCTCCGGTCTGGGGACTTTCGGAATCGGGCTGTGGGCGTTGGTGCTAGGCATTCTAGCGATAAGAGAGAATTACCTTATCTCCACGGGACGGGCTATCTTGATCTACCTTTTTGCCCCAGTGGTTTTGTTTGTGGTAGTCTTCTTAGTGATGTTTCTTATGTTTTTTCTTGTAAACTAAGCGTTCAGTAGTCAGCATTCAGCACTTCTGAGTAATGAGTTCTGAGTTTAGAGTGAAAGTGCTGAGGGCTTATCTTGACGGAGGTGAATGGTGAGCAGTGATTGCGGAGAGGCAGAAACAGCCTCTGGTGAGGAAGCGGAGGAGAGCTTTCGGGCCACTATCCAGGAGTTGCTAAGCCAGACCGCAAGGATATCGGAAGCTGATATCGTCGTGGGGATCCCCTTCTATAATGAAGCCGATACTATCCCGGCGGTCTTGAAGACGGTAGAAAAAGGGCTGGAAGAATTCTACCCGGATCAAAAATCGGTCATTGTGATGGCTGGTGCTCCAGCAGGTGGTGAAGCCCTCAGGGTGATCAATACCCTTCCCCAAAGCCCCGGGATAAACCGGATAGCTTTCTTGCTCACTGATGAGGGTGTGAGCGGGAAGGGTTGGGGCATGCGAGCCATTTTCGAGGCAGCCCGGAGCCTGGGTGCAGACCTGGCCATCGTGGAAGCCGACTTGGGCAGTCGCCACGGGAGTGGAGAAATTGGGGGGTTGGCTCCGGACTGGATCAGGCTCCTTCTGGAGCCCATTAAGAGTTGGAAGATGGATCTGGTCATTTCCCGATTCCATCGCCATTACCTTGAGTCGTCGGTCGCCACTCTTTTATTCTATTCCCTCCTTACCGCCATCTATAATTGCCCCATTCATGACCTGCTGGGAGGACAGTGGGGAATCTCTCACCGGCTGATTCGAATATATCTGCAAGACACTCGCAACCTGCACAGCCATGAGATCGGTGAGCATGGTATAGATAGCTGGCTGGCCACCACGGCCGTCACCAGCGGCGCCAGGATTTGCCAGGCCAACCTGGGCATCAAGATTCATCGCCCACTGGCAGCCAAAGCAGAGTTGGTGCTGCGGCAGAAAATCAAGGTGCTGTTTGACCAGATTGTAGCCGACCAGGAGTGGTGGGGAGAGAGGGGGATTAAACCGCCTCTGCTACAACCTGTGCCTACTTTCGGAGTCAGGAAGACACACCAACCCGATTCGGTGGAAGTCAACCCGCAACTTAAGATAAGGAAATATAAAGAGGGCCTCAATAACTACCACACGCTCTATAGGAGGACTCTTCCTCAGGAAATCTATCGGCAACTGGTTCAGTTGGCCTCAACTGACCTCAGAGAGGGTTTCTCCGCGAAGCTGTGGGCGCAAATCGTGTATCACTCCCTGCTGGCTTATGCTTTCGACCCGGAATTTGCCAGGGATGACTTGGTGAATGCCCTCATGCCGCTGCACAACGGTTTCATGGCCGGCTTTGCCCGCGAAATGTATCTGTTGCGGGATAAATTGGGGATCTTGCTGCCTGAGGAGAGGGAGCGCCTGTTGGTCCTGGAAGCCGAAAGGAGGATCGAGGAGCTGCTGAATGAATTCCTCCACCAGAAGTCGGCTTTTCTTACTAGCTGGGAGATCACGCGGGAAACTCTCAAACCGCCCGTTCCTCACATCACTTTTCGGGAGTTCATACCCGGGGTGCCGCTGGTAGTTCCTTCGCAACTGACCACACCTGAAGGTGAGACAGTCGCCGCAAATGATATATATAATGCTATCTTTACCCGGCAAAGGGGGGACTTTGAGCATTTCGTCTATGAACGGCTGCAAATCCCACGCAATGCCAGTGCGGTAGAGCTAGCGCAGGGCATAAAGGATTTCCTGCGCTCACTGGAGGACGGAATACTCCCCGGCAGCGATCTCTCGGCGGTCGAGGATACAAGGAAGATGGTGGACTTCATATTCGATGGCTTCCCGCACGAGGACGGGTTTTCCTTGATTCCGGAGATGGCCTCATGGCTTCTGAACCAGTATCCTCCTTACACCCTGCCTACGAAGCTGGGTTGCCGCAATCTCGCCGAAATGCTCAAGGAGTATGATCCACTGGATATCCTGGCGCTGGCAAGCTGGTCCGAGGAGAGGGAATACGTGGAAAGTCTGTGGAGACTGATGGGAGAAAATCTCCGCTCGGAACATTTTGCCCCTTGTCCCATAAAGACCCTTGTGGTAAGCCATGAAGATTTCCCCTCACTGGTGGAGATGAAAGATTCATCAGCTCTCAATAAGCTCACCTCCCGGATAGTGGTGAGCAATCTTCATAAAGGAATGGGGGGAGAATTTCCTAAACTGCGTTATCTCACCACTATTGCCAAGAATATCGTGGAGGCGGAGAGATTCGGCCGGATATGGCAAAGTTGGGCCGCGGAGAGGAAGGAGTTTGGCCGAAAGGTTATCAACTCGATTGAGGGTCACTGGGGGCGTGAACCTCTATCGGCACACAACATCTTTGAGGATGGAAATCAGCGGCTGCTGGCAGAGCGGTTGAGCCGGATGGCCGGAAGGATCGCGGCGGAAGCTGATGGAGATGACGCTCGCTTGATGTTGGCCAGGAATCTTGAAAGTATGGCCGATTCCTATCATCTGGCGATCACTCTTCCTGACGGCACATTTGTGACTTGCTCGGCCTGGTCCTGGGCAAGTTATAGCTTTAAGGGCGGAATGGCTTTGCCACCTCCCCTTTCATTACATGTGGAAAGGAACTGGAGCTCGCGGGAATTTCTGGTGGAGTATTTCAAGGCTGCGGGCGGAACCGAAGAGGAGGTGGAGGAGAAGATCGCTGAGCTTATGGAGCAGGGCAGAGAAAGTGAAGATCTGGCCCCGATCCTCCTGGGAAGGGCGAAGGAAGCAGCGGAGGTAGTGTCAAGGAAGGTCGTCGCTCCAAAGCAGCCTCTGGCAGGGGCTTTGACCCGGTTTGCGGGCAACCCTGTTCTTGAACCGATCAAGGAGCATGTATGGGAATCGAAGTATGTGTTGAATGCGGGCGCGGTAAAATTGAATGGCAAGGTTTACCTGGTCTATCGGGCTTTCGGCGACGACGAGGTCTCCCGCCTGGGTCTGGCTGTAAGCGAGGACGGGTTCAAATTCCTCGAAAGGCTGGAAGAGCCGATATTCGAGCCAAAGGGTAAGAGCGAGGAGAAAGGGTGTGAGGATCCCCGGTTAACACTCCTGGACGACCGGATTTACATGACCTATACCGCTTATGACGGCATAGTCGCCCAGATCGCCCTGGCTTCTATCGGAGTCAATGATTTCCTGAATCGCCGGTGGCGTGGCTGGAGAAGGCACGGACTGGTTTTCCCAGGGTTCACCGATAAGAATGCCACCATATTCCCCGAACAGTTCAACGGGAAGTTTGCCATGCTTCATCGCGTCGATCCACATATATGGGTGACCTTCTCCCCCCATCTGCGTTGTCCCTGGCCGAGGAAGGAACATAAGATACTGGCGGGGTCAACATCAGGGATGATGTGGGATGGGAGGAAGATCGGCTCCGGGGCTCAGCCGATCAAGACCAAATATGGCTGGTTGCTGATCACGCACGGGGTTGATTATGCCCTCGTTTATCGACTGGGCGTGATGCTGCTTGATCTGGCCGACCCAACAATGCTCCTTTATCGCTCACCCAATTCCATTCTGGAACCCAGGGAAAGGTACGAGGTGGGAGAAGAGGACACCTGCTGGGTGCCGAATGTGGTTTTCACCTGCGGGGCGGTACCGCGGGAAGATAACAAGAGGATACTTGATGCCGGGGACGAGTTGCTGATTTACTACGGCGCCTCCGACACCGTAATCTGTATTGCCACTGCCAGGATCGGCGATCTCATCCCGGAGGAGTTCCGATAAGGCCCTCTTCCAGAAATTGAAGCAATGCCTCTGCCGCCGGGGAGAGAATCTTCTGTTTCCGGCAGACGATGAAGAAGTCGCGAGTGAGCTCCACACCCTCGATATCCATTGCCTTGATGAGGCCGAGTTTCAGTTCATGCTGAACCGCCCTTTCGGATACAATAGAGACACCAGCGCCGGATTCCACCGCCCTCTTCACCGCAGTGGTGCTCCCCAGGGTCATGGCGATGTTGAGATCGTCGAGGCTCAGGTCAGCCTTTCTTAGCTTCTCCCGAGTAATGCTTCTGGTGCCCGAGCCGGCTTCTCGCATTACGAATGGAGCTCTCTTAAGCTCATCCAGCGTTGCCATCTCTCCGGCGAACCACCTGTTCTCAGCGGGGACAATCAAGGTCAGTTTATCGCTCGCAAGCCTGGTAAAGGTCAGCTTATCGCTCTTCTCGCTTGCCCCCACCACACCGATCTCAATCCCGTTTTCCAATAACCGCTTGATGATGCCCCTCGTATCATCCAGGGTCATGGTAATCTCAATGCTGGGGTAGCTCTCCCTGAATCTCTGGAGAATTCCGGGCAGGATGTATTCGCCGGGGATATTGCTTGCGCCTACGCTGAGTTCACCCCAGAGGAGACCCTTGAGTCGGTGTATGCCCTGTTCGGCCTCAGAAACGAGCTCCATGATTCGCAGAGCATAGCCGTATAAGATCTCTCCGCTTCTGGTGAGGGTGGTAGTCCGCCCCCCGCGGTCGAGCAACCTGGTTCCCAGTTCCCGCTCCAGGGAGGCGATCTGGAAGCTAATGGTTGGCTGGGTTAGGCCCAGCTTTTCACCGGCCAGAGAGAAGCTCCGCCTGTCGGCTACAGCACAGAATATCTTCAACTGCTTGACGTCCATGAGCACTTCCAGTATAGCAAACTTATAGCATAAACCCAAGTCAAGGAAAAGGCAGTTGCAATTAGCTACCTGGATAGGGTAAAATGCCAGCAGGTAACTGTTCAGCCACCCTGTGTCACCCTGACGCTGAAC
>JALPXT010000069.1 GCA_023271485.1 Dehalococcoidia bacterium
TGGGGCTTTTTATCACTGGCCTTCTACGCTATAATTGAAAAGTACAGGGAGATGGTAATGAAGTCTAAACGAGGGGTATCATGGGATTGGCTGGGCAGGAAATTGAGGGCGCAATTCCTGACCGGCATACTCGTTGTCGTCCCTATCGGTGCCACCATATTGATACTGGTCTGGATTTTTGACGCCATCGACGGCATTCTGCGGCCTGTAATCATGGCTATATTCGGCCAGGCGGTCCCCGGTGTAGGCTTTGCTGTAACGATGGTATTGATTTACCTGATTGGGGTCGCTGCCAACAACGTTGGTGGAAGGGCATTGATTCGTTACGGCGAGACACTGCTAGCAAGGCTGCCGGGAGTTCGGCAACTTTACACCAGTATCAAGCAAATCCTGGAGAGCTTTTCCTCTTCGAGCAAGACCGGCCTGATGCAGGTGGTACTCCTGGAATTCCCCCGGAAGGGGATGAGAACTATCGGCTTTATCACCAATGAATCGTCTGATGAATCCGGTAATAATCTGATCAACATCTTCATACCGACATCTCCTAACCCGACATCCGGTTTCCTCCAGATTGTGAGGGAAGAGGAGATCATTCGCACCAGTATACCGGTAAATGAAGCGATGAAGATGGTCATCTCCGCCGGCAAGGTATCACCCCAGGAGATAAGTGAGGAGTTGGCAGAATTCCAAACCTTTCTATCGGAGGTAGATGATGGAGATCATTGATTTACGCAGTGACACCGTCACGTTGCTTTCGGGGCGAGGAGGCCATGTAGGAGCAGGTTTGAAATCTCCCCTTGCATCTGCATCAGAGGAAGGGCGAAACTCGCGGATCAAGTATGTCCTGTTTATGCTATTCCTTGACTCCACTTGACCCTCCGGTTATTCCCATCGGAATGTCTTGAGAGCTACAATGGTACAGAGAACTGTGATTGAGCATAATATGATAACCTCGTTGGTGAAATCGCCCAGGCAATTCCCAGTCCATGTCGCCGTTAGTATATCCACGCTGTGAGCCACCGGATTAAACACAGCGGCATCCTGAATAAATTGAGGAAATGCTTCGAGGGGAATCATTATGCCGGACAAGAAAAACAGGGGGAAGAAAAGAATCCCGGTAATTGACTCAACGGCGCGAGTGGTCCTAAGCAGTCCGGCAAGAATAAGGCCTAGAGAGAAAAAGGTTGCGCTGCTCAAAGCAAAAGCCAGTGCGAAATTCAGGATGTCAACCTGAAATTTTATGTCGAATGCTACGGCGGCGGTTCCAATGAGTATCAGAGAACTTATTAGAACTAGCATAAAATTGACTACGGCCTGGGCGAGCAGGATATATGCCGGCTGCATTGGTGTGCCCTTGAATCGCTTAAAGACCTTTATCGCTTTGTACTCGACTATGATGTAGGGTATGTTCATTATTCCGATCATGGAAATGCCCATGGCGATAAAAGCGGGCACCTGAAAATCAACCATCCGGAAACCGCCGGGAGCAGGATCATCTCCATAGGCGGCGGCAAATATCAGGAACATTACTGCCGAAGTAATCATTAGCATGCTTGCTGCTGGTTCTCTGATAAAGTTCTTGATTTCAACTTCTGTCAAGCTAGCTAATTGTTTTAAATTCATCTTATTCTCCTCTCAATCTCTGTAGTCGCGTCCGGTCAGGGTTAGGTACACATCTTCAAGCGTTGGCTGCTTGATTTGCAGGTCCGGCAAAGGTATAGCTTGCGTTTCTGCTGTTTGAATGAGTGCCGTTAGTAGCTCCCTGCTATTTCCATAAATAATGATCCGCTCCTCTGTTTTTTCCACTTTGCTTACACCGGGCAGATTTCCGAACATTTCTGCTGTAATTGCTTCTGTAGCACTGAACATCACCTTGTTTTCCATTTGTAAATTCTGGATAAGAACGTCTGGTTTGTCGAGGGCAACTATTTTGCCTTTTTCAATAATACATACCCTGTCGCAGAGTTCTTCCGCCTCTTCCATAGAATGGGTGGTAAGGAATACCGTTGTGCCCCGGGCACGAATCTCTCTTATCAAATCCCACATATTTCGCCGTGCCTGCGGATCGAGGCCGGTAGTCACTTCGTCAAAGAACACTACCTGGGGCTTACCCATCAAAGCGAGAGCAATGGTCAGGCGTTGTTTCAGTCCTCCGGAGAGCTTTTCATAATAAACGTCCTGTTTGTCTTCCAGACCAAACTTCTTAAGCATCTCTCTCCAGGAGGCAGGCTGAGGGTAAAAAGTAGCATAGAGTTTGAAGGCCTCTTTAACTGTTATGCGGTAGAACAGATTGCCCTCCTGCAATTGCATGCCTATCTTAAGTCGTAGAGCATGGCCATCTCTCCAGGGCTTTAAGCCCAGCACACTGATGCTCCCCTTATGTGGTTTTCGTAACCCTTCAATGCACTCTATTGTCGTTGTCTTGCCGGCCCCGTTAGGACCCACCATGCCGAAAATCTCACCCTCATAAACGTCAAAGCTAACACCGTCTACGGCTCTTACTTCTTTATAGTATTTGTGTAAGTTTCTTACCTCTATGAGCTTTCTGGCGGATTTTTCTTCGTCAGTATCACCCTTTGAGGTAGCGATAGTTTTTTTGATCTCTGCCAGCTCCCGGGATAAGAGAAGCCCTTGCAGAATAATATCGCGAGCGACTTCCACCCCGCCGGACTCAAGCTGGGAGAAGCCGAACAGCCAGTGGTAGCAAAGCCCATCGGTGAAGGCGATCAATGTAGTCGCCGCCTTATCAGGGTCAACAGGACGAAAAATGTTTTGGGCAACGCCTTCTCGGATGATGTCGGCCAGTAGTGAGTGATCCTGGCGATTTAACCGTTCCCAGGCTATTTGTATCTGTTGTTGCATCTCCTCTGATTCTTCGCCCCACATCTGGCATAAAGAGCGAATCAGGTTGCCGTGCTTGGCTAATGATCGCGGCAGTTCTTCCATGGATAGAGATAGTTTATCAAGTGGCGAAATATCTTGGGCGGCAAGTGCTTTAGATCCGGCGATCATCTGGTCTATTTCGTGCCAAAGAGCGGCGATAAAAAGCTTCTCTTTGGAGGGGAAGTACCAATAGAGCGTCCCCCGCCCCACACCAGCCGCTGTTGCAATATCGCTCATCGTCGTCTGGTGATAGCCGCGTTCGGCAAATAAACTGAGGGCGATTTGTTTAAGTTTGCTGGTCTTGATCTCTTTTTCCGCGTCTGTTACGGCTATTTTCACCATCGCTGCCTCCAGCTATATTAGTAGACTGACTGGTCAATCTAATTATACTACAGGAGATGGCACATGTCGAAAAGGCCGCGACTGGTTCTCCTTGAATCTATTTTCGGGACGAATGGCTTGGGATTGTGCCGTTGCTTGTCTGGGTCAGGTGGCTTTTGAAGTGGTGGTGGTGTAAAATAGCTCTTGCGGAGTAATTACTTAGCCAGCGGTTGATAGCCACAGAGTTCACAGAGAGAATAAAAGGGAATAAGGTATCAGTGGACTCCTTGCAGCGTTCCGTTCTATAGTATATGATACTCAGGAGGGAAGCGTGCAAATGCCTCGTAAGGGGGCGAAGCCCCTTTACGAATCCCAGGCATGACCGCTTTTCAGGGGGTTTCAGGGGGAGAATCCCCCTGATGATTTGGTCTATAATCAAATGTGATATCTAATGGGAGGTTTTTGATGAGGGACATCTTGAAGTTGCTGGAAAAGGACAGCCGAACCAGTCCGGAGCAGATCGCCACCATGCTTGACCGTCCCGTGGCTGAGGTGGAGCAGGTTATCAGAGAGGCGGAGGCGGAACGGGTCATCGTGAGATATAAAACCATAATCAACTGGGATAAGCTGGAGGAAGAGGTGGTCTGGGCCTTTATCGAGGTCAAGGTGCAGCCCCAGCGGGACCGCGGCTTCGATGAGGTGGCGGAACGCATCTATCGCTTTCCCGAGGCCTACTCTGTCTACCTGGTGTCGGGCGACTATGACCTGGCGGTGCTGGTTCGGGGGAAGACGATTCGGGAGGTGGCCGGATTTGTGGCCCAGAAACTGGCTCCAATGGAGTCCGTTCAGGGAACGATGACCCACTTTCTCCTCAAGCGCTACAAGGAGGACGGCGAGATCCTCGAGAGAGAGGAAAAGCTCAAACGCCTCCCGCTGAGCATTTGAAAAGTAAGCATTCGGCCATCGGCGGTCAGCACCTTTGCGGCGACACCTTTAGGGCTGACCGCCGACTGCCGACTTCGCAGGGCTTCCCTGTGCTCCGTTTCTGCGCTATAATCAAAGAGTAATGATCGAGAAATATAACCCTCCAGAAATCGAAGAGAAATGGCAATCGAGATGGCAAGAGACCCGGCTCTACGCCACAACCGAAGATAGCGACCGCCCCAAGCTCTACGAGCTGACCATGTTCCCCTACACCTCCGGTGACCTCCACATCGGGCACTGGTATGCCATGGCCCCGGCAGATGTTCATGCCAGATTCATGCGGATGAAGGGCTATAACGTGCTGCACCCGATGGGCTTCGATGCCTTCGGCCTCCCCGCCGAGAATGCAGCCATCGATCGGGGTATCCATCCGTACACCTGGACGATGAAAAACGTAGAGAACATGCGTCGCCAGTTTCGCAGTATGGGAGCTATGTATGATTGGAGCCGGGAGGTGGTCACCTGCCTGCCGGACTACTATCAGTGGACCCAGTGGCTGTTTCTCAAGCTCTACGAGGCTGGTCTGGCCTATCGGGCTAAGGCCCCGGCTAACTGGTGCTCCGGATGCCAGACGGTCCTTGCCAATGAACAGGTGACCGCCGAAGGGCGATGTGAGCGCTGCGCCGCGGCGGTGATCAAGAGGGACTTAGAGCAGTGGTTCTTCCGCATCACCAGGTATGCCGATGAGCTTATGCAGCATGATGGTATTGATTGGCCGGAGCGGGTCAAGACGATGCAGCGCAACTGGGTCGGTCGGAGTGAGGGAGCAGACATTTCCTTCAGCATCGAGGAATACGGTCTCGATGAAAAGGAGATCCGGGTATTCACCACGCGTCCTGACACCGTCTATGGTGTCACCTTCATGGTACTGGCTCCGGAGCATCCACTGGTGGAAAAACTCACCTCGCCCGAGTATAAGGACCGGGTTGATGATTATGTGAACCGGGCTCGTCGCCGGTCGGAGATTGAGAGGCTCTCCACGGAGCGGGAGAGAACCGGACTCTTCATCGGGGCTTACGCCACCAACAGGCTGAACGGAGAGAAGGTGCCGATCTGGATCGCCGACTACGCGCTCCTGAGCTATGGCACCGGGGCGGTCATGGGCGTGCCGGCCCACGACCAGCGGGATTTCGAGCTCGCTAAGGAGTTTGGCCTTCCCATAAAAGTGGTCGTTGCGCCCGATGGATGGAGAGGTGAAGATCTGGAGGAGGCATATGAAGAGCCGGGCACAATGGTCAACTCCGGCCCCTTCGATGGTCTGCCCAGCGAAAAAGGGAAGGATGCCATAGTTGCTTTTATGGAGAAAGATGGCTGTGGCAAGAAGGCCGTAAGCTACCGGCTGCGCGACTGGCTGATCTCCCGTCAGCGTTATTGGGGCGCGCCGATCCCCATGGTTCATTGTCCCCGGTGTGGCATCGTGCCGGTGCCGGAGAAGGATCTGCCGGTGCTCCTCCCTGAGGATGCCGAGTTTAAACCGACCGGAGAATCACCGCTCAAGTATTGCGATTCCTTTGTCAATACCACCTGCCCTGCTTGCGGCGAGCAGGCAAAGCGTGAGACCGATACCATGGATACCTTCATGTGTTCCAGTTGGTACTTCCTGCGTTACGCCAGCCCGCAGCATTCTGATGGACCCTTCGATCCCGATAGGCTGAAATACTGGCTCCCCGTCGATCTCTACACCGGCGGTGTGGAGCATGCCACCATGCATCTGTTCTATGCCCGCTTCTTTATCAAGGCGCTGCGAGACATGGGGATAGTCGACTTCGGTGAACCCTTCATCAGACTTTTCAATCAAGGTAAGATTATCCTGGGGAGACAGAAGATGAGTAAGTCACGCGGCAATGTCGTCAGTGCTGATGAATATGCATCTGAATTCGGCGCGGACGCGGTGCGGGCTTATCTGATGTTCATCGGTCCCTGGGATCACGGGGGGGAATGGAACGATAACGGATTGGTCGGCATATCGCGATGGCTCAATCGAATCTGGAATCTGGTACTGGCTGAAGCCGGGGGTACCTCATTGATGGATGAAGAAAAGGAACTGCGTCGCATGACCCATAAGACCATCAAGAGGGTGAATGAAGACCTGGAGAGATTCCACTTCAACACCATGCTGGCGGCGCTGATGGAGTTCACCAATTACCTGGCCAGGGTCAAGGTAACGAGCGCAATCGAGGGAAGCCCCGCCTGGAGGGAGGCCATCGATTCCCTGCTTCTCCTGCTGGCGCCGGCCCTCCCGCACCTGGCGGAGGAGCTCTGGGAGCGGACGGGCCATGCCTATAGCATACACCATCAGCCATTTCCTGCCTGGCGGGAGGAACTGGTTGCTGAAGAGGAGTTTACCCTGGTAATCCAGATAAATGGGAAGGTTCGCGATAAAGTATCTGTCCCGGTTTCCATCTCCGAGGATGAGGCCAGGAAATTAGCCCTGAGCCGGGGGCGAATTAAGGCTCAAGTAAGGGATCGCCGGATTGTCAGGGTGATATATGTGGCGGGACGGTTGGTGAACATTGTGGTAAAATAATAGCATTGGCCTGGGATTATTCAACGTTGTGCGAAATTCTGTTAAACTTGGAGCTTGTCCCAAAGTTGTATGATGGAGCTATAACCATTGATATTTGACCTCAGTCAGATAAATCTGGAGATTTGAATCTATGTGGAGATATTCCGCCCATAATTGGTCCCAATTGAGAGGGAAGAAAACTTTGTTTACAACGACTTTCAGCCAGTTGGTAAGCCCCGGCTCGCCCCACCGTTTGCCAACAGCCCAGATTCGATTTTTTACCTGGCTGAAGCAGCTCTCAACAGCATTGGTATTCAATGGAATCCAGAGTTTATTAGCAAACCAGAACTCAAAGAAGGTGGTAACAGTTTTGGAAAGATTCTGGATATATGTCCTGGCTGCCGGATACTTCTCTTCCGGGAGAGCATCAAGCAGCTCTTTAAAGCCTTGTT
>JALPXT010000007.1 GCA_023271485.1 Dehalococcoidia bacterium
AACAGCGTTCCGGGGTGAACGGTGTCAGGGGGCAAGCCCGCATGTCGATTCTGGAGCATTTACGCCAGCGGGGTGAAGGTCTGAAGCGCGTTTTATTTCCAGACATGGTGACATTTCCTCCCAGATGCCAGGCTTATTCCCCTGGCTATCCTTTGCAACTGCAGTAAGATAGTAATCTTCTCTTCAAATGGAAGTCTTGCCAGTTGCCGGCGTCTCTCCATTTTTGCCCGACTCATCTCTTCGACACCTTTCCATACCTTTTCCTTATTCTTCACGGTATCGCCTCTTGAACTTACTCCACTTTTCCTGCAACCCGTGCCGTTTCAGGACGTTTTCTAGATAAGGCATATCTATTTGGGCTTCATCAAGAAGGAGGAGCATTCTCTCCCTGTCTTTCGGTCGGTATGTTTGGAGCATAATGGCCAAAAGATGTTCTGAACGAACTATTCTCGTTTTGACCCGCTTATACCTTATCTCTATGGCCTCTCCCATGGCTTCTTCCACAAGTTCGTTATACGCAGGAATAAACCGGACTGGTATTCCTTCGATAACGATATGTTCTTCCTGAACGCTATAACCCTTCTTCTGCAGATATTCGTAGATGGGGGTAAGCGTGATCAGGCCCCCTCTTTCTGCAGGCCTGCCTGCAGCAGGCGGGGGGCAGACAGGCAGAAGACAGAAGACATCCAGAACGTAGGTAAGAATAGGCTCCGCATAGAAAAGAACTGCAATTCCGCCCCCTATGACATACCGTCTAATCAGCCCTGTCTTCTCCAGTTCGTTGAAAACCTTTAGAGTCTTTTCCACGGTCGCATATCGTCCTTCGCGTTTCGCCTTCAGCCTTTTGCCTTTGTTCTGCGTGATCATCGATTACGCCAAGATTATAGCATGCTTTGTTCATCGACACTAGACCTTCACCATGTGAACTGTTATAATCTCCATAAGGAACTCGGGAAGATTAAGGATGAAGGCAGTTATCCTGGCCGCCGGCGAAGGGAAGAGGATGCATCCTCTCACTTATACCAGGCCTAAGGTCATGGTGCCCCTGGCAGGTAGACCCATATTGGAACACCTGGTTCTGGAAATCAAACAGGCCGGCATAAGAGACTTTATATTCATCGTCGGGTATCGTGATGAGGCGGTAAGGAATCACTTCGGCCACGGCGAGCGCTGGGGTGTGAGCATCGATTACATGACCCAGCGAAAGCAATCAGGCACTGCCGATGCCCTGAGACCGGCAAGCGGCCTGATCGATGGCAGTTTCCTCCTGGCCAATGGCGATGCCATAGTCGCAAGTGGGGAAATACGTCGGATAATCACCCGGGATGGGAACACTATGGGGCTGGTCGAGACGGAAGACACCACGGATATGGGTGTGGTGGAGGTGAGAGACGGAAAGGTGGCACGAATCTACGAGAAGGCGGAACCCCCACCCACGCAGTTGGTTAACGCCGGAATATACTTACTCACTCCAGAGATATTCTCCGCCATCTCCGCCACCCATAAGTCGTCCCGGGGAGAGTACGAGTTGACCGACTCGCTCCAGTTGCTCATGGAGGGAGGAATTCCCCTCTCCTATGAGATGATCGCTTCCTGGATCAATATCAGTTACCCCTGGGATCTGCTTCGGGCTAATGAGGAGCTGCTCATCCAGATGGAGCCGGCCATCCAGGGCGAGATAGAGGATCATGTAGTTTTGAGTGGTTCGGTGTCGGTCGGGAAGGGAACTGTGATAAGGTCGGGGTCTTACATCGTCGGACCGGCGGTCATCGGGGAAAACTGCGAGATAGGTCCCAACTGCTATATCCGCCCCGGCACGGCCATCGGAGATGGCTGCCACATCGGCACCGCGGTGGAAGTGAAGAACTCCATCGTCATGAGTGACACCAATATCCCACACCATAATTACATCGGCGACAGCATTATTGGGGCAAACTGCAACCTCGGCGCGGGCACGAAGGTGGCTAACTTGAGGCTGGATAAGGCGACCATAAAGGTGGGCAGTGTTGACACCGGCCGGCGCAAGCTGGGAGCTATCGTTGGCGACGGGGTTCAAACGGGGATCAACTCCTGCCTCAATGTCGGCTGCAGCATTGGAAATGACAGCATCATCGGGCCCGGGGTGGTGGCCAGGGGCATCATCCGGCCTGGGGCAAGGATTCTCTGAAAGGGCAGTTGGAGCAGTGCATTTGGGGAAATGTCAACTGACCAGGCAAAATGAACTTGCCGCAGTGTTATGTCAAGTTCTCAGGTGAACAAGATGGAAGGAATAACGCAAGCGATTATACTCGCCGCCGGTGAAGGCCAGAGGCTGAAGCCGTTTACCGGACTGCTCCCCAAGGTGATGTTGCCCATCGCCGGCAATCCCATCCTTCAATATGTGGTCGAGGCTCTGGCCCAGAACGGCATTCGCCGCATAGTGATGGTTGTTGGCTACAAGAAAGAGCAGGTGCAGGACTATTTTTCCTCGGGGCAGGGGTTCGGCGTGGAGATCGACTACGTCGTTCAACCTCAGCAACTGGGCACAGCCCATGCCTTGAGACAGGTCAGGGATTTGGCCGACGATAGATTTCTCGTTCTTGCCGGGGACAACGTCATCGATGCCAATACCATCGCGCCGCTGGTGAATGCCGCGGCAAATACAATGCTGATAAAAACACAGGAGGACGTATCCAAATACGGGGTGGTACTCGTCCACGACGGCTTGATCAGGGAGGTCATCGAGAAGCCTGCGGAAAAGATAAGCAATCTGGTAAACACCGGGATATACGCCTTCAACAGAGAGGTTTTCGATTTTCTTGATGATGAGGTCAAGTTGACTTCGGTTATCCAGAGAATGATCACCATGGACTGCGACATCTTTGCTCAGGAAACGGACGGGACCTGGTTGGATGCGGTGTATCCCTGGGACATCTTGAAGTTAAACAACCTTATCTTGAGCAGAATCTCTCCCAGCCTGGGGGGAACCATAGAAGAGGGTGCGGTAGTAAAGGGGGCTGTATCGATAGGAGATGGAACTATTATCCGGTCAAACTGCTACATTGTGGGGCCGGCCCTTATCGGTGACGATTGCGAGATCGGCCCCAGTGTGTGTATCTTCCCCTCTTCCAGCGTAGGAAATGGCGCGGTTATCTCTCCCTTCAGCATAGTAAGGAATGCCATCATCGGCAACAATGTGCTCATTGGGCCGAGTTCCGCTATTCAAGACTCCATTATCGCTCCCGGGGCAATCATCCGTGGCCGTTTCACCGCCCGCAGCGGCGAGGCTACTATGATGATCGAGGGTGAATATTATCAGGTGAAGATGGGGGCAATCGTGGGTAACTACTCTGAACTTGCGGATAATGTGATTGTTGCTCCTGGTGTTATCATCGGTAACCATTGCCGTATAAAGCCGATGAAGGTGATAGGCGAGAACATACCCGATGGTGGCCTGGTGATCTAGTCATGTGCGGTATCGTTGGCTACGCCGGTTACAGGGAGTCCCAACCGATCTTGCTGGAATCGCTCAAGCGATTGGAGTACCGTGGTTACGATTCCTGCGGCATCGCTGTCTCGGTGAACAGCGCGCTGGAGACCGCCCCCACTATTGAGGTGCACAAGGATGTCGGCCGGGTGGTGGATATGGAGAAGAACCTCCCCTGTGTTCACGGCAGGGTAGGCATTGGACATACCCGCTGGGCTACTCACGGCGAGGTGTCCCCGGCTAATGCCCATCCTCATCTCGACTGCAGCGGCAGGATCGCCGTGGTACACAACGGGGTGATCGAAAACTTCCAGAGCCTCAGGGACGAGCTGAGCAGGGAAGGTCATCACTTCAGCTCGGAGACCGACACCGAGGTCATCGCCCATCTGATCGAGAATTACTATAGCGGAGATCTGGAGGGAGCAGTCGCTAGAGCTCTGGCAGAGCTAGTGGGCACCTATGCCGTTATCGTGATGGCAGCCGGGCATGAGGAGCTTGTCGTTGCCCGGAGGGAAAGCCCGCTGATAATCGGGGTGGGAGATAAGGAGAATTTCGTAGCCTCGGATGTGGCAGCAGTGCTGGACTATACCGGTAGTGTAGTCTATCTCGAAGATGGTGATATCGCCGTCGTATCAGGCGAGAGCATCACTATCACCAATAATGGTGATAGGGTTCAGCGAGAGCGGCAGGTGATTCCGTGGAGTGTGGAGGAAGCTCAGAAAGGCGGGTATGAGCACTTCATGCTCAAAGAGATCCATGAGCAGCCCAAAGCTATCGAAAATACCCTTAAGGGACACATCTCACTTATTGAACCGCTGATAGCACTGGATGTGGTGAAGGATGAAGGGCTGGAGGACGTCTTAATAGTTGCCTGTGGAACCTCATGGCATGCTGCTTTGATTGGCGAATACGTTATCGGCAAGCTCTGTCATCTTCCGGTGAGGGTAAAGGTGGCCTCGGAATTCAACCATTATGACATGGCGATGGACAAGACCTGGGTATGGGGCATCAGCCAATCAGGAGAGACCCTCGATACGTTGCGGGCCATCAAGAAAGCCAGGGCGCTCGGATGCCCAACCCTGGCCATCACCAACGTGCCGGGAAGCAGCATCACCCGCATCGCCGACCAGGTCTTCTACACCCGGTCGGGGCCAGAGATAGGGGTAGCGGCAACCAAGACCTTTATGACCCAGTTAGTGGCACTGTATCTGTTGGCCATGTCATTTACCTCGCTCGACATGATGGCCTATGAGGGCTTGATAGAAGGGCTCAGGTTGCTCCCCTCGAAGGTGCGGCAGGTGCTGGATGAGGTGGGAAAGATCGCCCAGCACGCCAGGGAGTTGTCGCCGTATGCTAACGTCTTCTTTATCGGACGGGGGCTCAATTATCCGGTGGCTATGGAGGGGGCTTTGAAGCTGAAGGAGATATCCTATATTCACGCCGAGGCCTATCCTGCGGGGGAACTCAAACATGGTCCCTTTGCCCTGCTTGGCCGCACTACGCCGGTTGTCGCCATTACTACGAAGGACGATACCTACGAGCCGATGCTCACCAGCATAAAGGAGATAAAGGCCAGGGGGCCACAGGTCATCGCGCTGGCTGAGGAGGGTGACGAGGATATCGAGCAGTTTGTCGATGCGGTCATCCGCCTTCCACAGGTTGACCCCCTATTTTCCCCCTTCTTGAATTCGGTGGCGCTGCAACTGCTGGCCTATTATACCGCCAAAGAGCGTGGTTGTCCCATCGATCTGCCGGCCAATCTGGCCAAGAGCGTAACCGTCCCGTAGATGGGGTCAAACCTACACTATACACTGTGCCCCCTTTGCAACATTATCACAGAGGCAGATCATGCTCCCAGAATCCTTGCCGCCTCCTGACTGTCCGCCTCCATCACATAGGCGATGCCGGAGATCTCTGCCGCCTGCCTGGTCAGGGCGACGATGTCGCTGCGGTCAATGAACTTGAGAGCAAACTTGCGGCTCCCGGCCATCAACTGGCGCAGCCCCTGGGCGAGCCGCTCGTAATAAGTGTAAAGTCCGATGGCCGAGGTTGGAATGTTCTCATAATCCTTGCCGTACTCCCTTTTCAGTGCCTCGGCGGTAACGAAGACAGACTCCCTTGTCTTACCAAATCGCCGCAGGTAGACAGGAGATTGACCGTCATCTATCGCTTGACCGAGAGTCTTACCAACCATAACCGCAGCCAGAGGGGCCCTCGCCATACCTATCGCTTTCACATAGGGAGCGCCTAGCGCCAGGCCCTTAAATATCTGATCCTCCAGAATATATCCCCCTGCCAGTACGATGTCCGGCACGTATTCGCCTTTCTCCGCCAGCCGGTTACAGTACTGGTAGAGCAGCGACCATAATTCGATACCGGGCACGCCCCACTCGTTCATCATCCGCCAGGGGCTCATACCGGTACCACCGCCGGCGGCATCAACGGTGAGATAGTCGATTTTCGCCAGGGAACAGAACTTGACTGCACGAGCAAGGTCAGCAGGCCGGTAGGCGCCGGTCTTCAGCGATATGTATTTAGCACCAACCTTGCGCAGGTGACTGACGGTCTGAAGAAAGCCTTTCTCGCTAACCATTCCAACGCGTGAGTGCCTCTCGAATTCGGTAAAGGTGCCGTTATGGAACTCGTCTATCCGCGCCGGATCAAGTGGGTCAGGGAGAACAATATAGCCTCGTTTCTTAAGCAGTTGTGCCTTCTCCAGGCTGTTGATCTTGACCTCACCACCAATATCCTTGGCTCCCTGTCCCCACTTCAGTTCTACCACCTTAACCCCGAGTTTCTCTATGGCATACTCCAGCACGCCAAGGCGGCTGTCCTCAACATTCGCCTGGACGACAATGGCGCCGTAACCATCACGCTGCCATTCCTGATAAAGTTTCACCCGCCTCTCGAGGTCAGGTGAATGAATCACTCTTCCCTTCTCTACCCTGGAGTTGACGTCCATTCCGCAGACATTCTCACCGATGGTAAGCGGTGTGCCGGTCAGTGCTGCTCCGATGGCTAAACCATCCCAGTTCTTCCCGGCGATATCGGTAGAACCCAGAGCGGGGATAACAAATGGCAGGCGTAGCTTGATCCCCTCGCCCTGTCCCAGCCTTGTCTCGAGATTCACGTTGGGGAAGATAGCCTTATCCGAATCGGCTTCTATGCCGACCGCACCAACCGCCGTCCCCATGACATTGAAATGGGACAGGTCAACAGGGTAGTCTTTTTGTGATGCGGTGGTAATGATGCCGAATGGTTGCGGGTAAATAACCTCATGACCCCGGTAGGCGCTCTTACCGATTTCGCACATCCCGACGCAGCCTTCCACGCAGGTGACGCACATGCCGCTCACGGGACACCAGTCGCCGCCTGTCCGGTTCTTGGTCAATGTAGAGGCTGTAGCGTTATATCTTGTCAACGTCATCTCTGATCTCCTTCTGTCGTTTTTCGGGTTAGCATCTAATACACCTTATGGCCCTGTGGGCCGACACTCTCGGAACATCCGGTGCATACAGGGCAGGTTTCCACCGGTGCCAGGTTCTGACATCCCCCGCATAGACCGTCTATGAGGTTGCCCGCAGTACAGGCTCGTTCGCAAACCGGACAGATCCATTCACAGCCACCGCAGTTGCGGCATTCTTCCGGAGTGACCTCAAAGGCGGTTGCCACCATCCGTGACGTGCCGCGGCAGGTGAATCCAATGCCGCCGGATTTCATCTGCTCTTTGCAGTAGCGCACGCAAAGTCCGCAGAGAATGCAACCACGGTCTCTTATCCTGAAGCGAATCCTGTTGATACCCATATTGGCTGCCATGTCCTGCAGGGTCTTGGAGTTCGGGCAGGAAGCGATCAGTAGTTCGACGATCAGCTTGCGCTGTTTTCTCACCTTCTCTGAGTTCGTGAGGATCACCTGTCCATGCTCCACCGGCAGAGTACAGGACGCCTCCAGCGATCGGCGATCGCCTTTGCCCACCTCAACTATGCAGACGCGACAGGCTCCATAAGGGCTGAGACCGGGATGATGGCAGAGGGTTGGAATAACGATGCCCATTTCCTGCGCCGCCTCAAGAACTGTAGCCCCCTCCAGGGCCCTTATTCTCATTCCATCTATGGTCAATTCAACCATACCTTTCCCCCTCAGGACACTGTAACCGCCTCAAACTTGCAGTTGTCGCGGCAAAGTCCACACTGGATGCACTTTTCCTGCTCGATCTGGTGCGGCCTTTTCTTCTCTCCCCATATTGCCCCCTGCGGACATTCTCTGGCACATATCCGGCAGCCGGTGCACCTATTTTCATCAATGGCGAATGTAATTAGCGCCTTGCAGACACCTGCCGGGCAACGCCTCTCTCTTATGTGCGCCTCATATTCATCACCAAAATATCTGATAGTTGAGAGAACAGGGTTGGGAGCTGTGTCACCCAGGGCACAAAGGGATGTTCCCTTTATGACACTGCCAAGCTCCTCCAGAAGCTCGATATCTGTTTCCTCCCCCCGCCCTTCTGTTATGTCCGTGAGGATATCGAGCATCCTATCCAACCCTTCACGACAGGGCACGCATTTGCCGCAGGATTCTTCGGTCAGGAATTTAGTGAAGTATTTGGCCACATCTACCATACAGGTGTCTTCATCCACGACTATCATTCCGCCTGAGCCCATCATCGATCCTGCCTCAGTAAGCCTATCGAAATCAACGGGCAGGTCAATCAGGCTTTCCGGCAGGCAGCCACCCGATGGACCCCCTGTCTGGACGGCCTTGAATTTCTTGCCGCCGCGGATTCCACCACCGATATCATAGATTATCTCCCTGAGTTTAATGCCCATTGGCACCTCAACCAGCCCGGTGTTGTTTATCTTGCCGACCAGGGAGAATATCTTGGTGCCCTTACTCCCTTCGGTGCCGATTTGCGAATACCAGTCGGCGCCGTGGTTGATTATGAGCGGCACATTCGCCCAGGTTTCGACGTTATTGAGATTAGTGGGCTTGCCGTTAAGCCCACTTACCACGGTATGAATATGCTTCGCGCGCGGCTCACCTATCTTGCCTTCCAGGGAGGCGATGAGCGCAGTTGATTCGCCGCAGATGAACGCGCCTCCACCGCGTGATATCTTGATATCAAAGTCAAAGCCGGAGCCGAGGATGTTCTCACCAAGAAAACCGTATTTCCTCGATTGCTCCAGCGCTATGCTCAGATTCTCCACAGCAAGCGGGTATTCATGCCGAACATAGGCATATCCATAATTTGAACCTATCGCATAGGCGCCGATTATCATCCCCTCAATAACGCTGTGGGGATTCCCTTCAAGAAGGCTTCTATCCATGTAAGCGCCGGGGTCACCCTCATCAGCGTTACAGATAACGTAGCGGATGCCATCCGATGATGGGGCATTGCGGCAGAACTCCCACTTGATGCCTGTGGGGAAGCCGGCACCGCCGCGGCCGCGCAGTCCGGATCTCTTTATTTGTTCTATTATCTCCTCAGGTTGCCTCTTAAGAAGCACTCTGGATAAAGCAGAGTAACCACCTATGCCAAGGTAGTCCTCTATGTTTGTCGGATCGATGGCACCGTTGTTGCCAAAGACAAGCCTCTGTTGCCCCTTGTAAAAGGGAACATCATTTTCAAAATATACCTTCTTCCCGCTCAGAGGATCAACGTAAAGGAGACTCTCGATAATGTTGCCCTTCATGACCGTCTCGGCGATTATCTCAGAAGCATCGCCTGGAGTAATACGCTGGTAGAATATCCTTTGGGGATACAGCACCAGTAGTGGGCCGTGCTCGCAGAAGCCGTGGCAGCCTGTCACTCTCAATTCGACTTCATTTCTCAGTCCCTGTCGCTTTATCTCTTTCTTCAGGGCTTTGACTACATCTTTGCAATTGTAGGCATGACAACCAGTGCCGCCACAGATTGAAATGCAGGGCTTTTCGGGATTACGCCGGCTCAGAATCCTATCCCGCAAGTGTTCCAGTTCAGCCGCTGACCCGAGCTTTCTCATGTTATAGCTCTTCCGGTATATTTCTTGAGAGTTTTCTTGACCTTGGCAGGGCCGGTCCCTCCGTGGTATTTGCCATCCACAACCACGATAGGCCCCAGAGCACATGCCCCCACACAATTCACCGTCTCCAGAGTGAAGCGCATATCTTCAGTTGTTTCGCCAGGCTCGATGCCAAGTCGTCTTTTCACTTCATCCAGCGTAGCCGGAGCACCTCGCACGTGGCAGGCCGTGCCCATGCAGATACTGACTATATGCTCACCCCGTGGCTTCAGACTGAAAGCCTTAAAAAAGGTAGCTATACCATAAATCTGTATCATTGGAATATCTAACTGTCTTGCTACCCCCCTCAGGGCATCTTCCGGCAGGTAACGATATTCGGATTGTATGTCCTGAAGTATTGAAACCAGACTGTCGCGGTTGCCCTTGTATTTGCTGGTTATTGCGGCCACCTTTGCACAGTCGCACTTCATTTCGTAAACACCTCGATTCTTACAGATACCCCTTCGCGGCCAGGTACTCTCTTGCCTCAGGGATGGAAATCTCTCCAAAGTGGAAGATAGAAGCAGCGAGCACCGCCGAGGCTTTGCCCACCGCTAAGGCTTCATAAAGGTGCTCCAGTTTTCCGGCGCCACCAGAGGCAATAACCGGTATAGTGACCGCCTCTGCTACAGCCCTGGTCATCTCCAAATCGTAGCCTTCCTTTGTGCCATCGGCGTCCTTGCTGGTGAGCAGGATTTCCCCCGCCCCCAACCCCTCCACCCTCTTTGCCCACTCCACCACGTCGAGCCCGGCACCCTCTGTACCGCTCTTGATAACCACCTCCAGTCTCGGCAGTCCGCTTTCTTTTTTTCTGCCGTCAATGGCCACCACGACCCTCGCCTTACCGAACCGCTGCGAAGCCTCTTTGATGAGGTTGGGATCTCTTACCGCGGCGGTATTTATGGAAATCTTATCTACCCCGCAATCGAAGAGGGCCTCCATATCCCCGATGCCGGCGATGCCACCCCCAACAGCAAGGGGGATGGTCACCTTTTCGGCGACTCGCCTGACCCAGGCGAGCCTGGTCTTTCTATTCTCCACTGTAGCAAATATGTCGAGGAAGACCAGTTCATCGGCGCCCTGGCGGCAGTAGGCCTCCGCTGCCTCGACGGGGTCACGGGCATCCCTCAAATTGACGAAGTTTACGCCCTTTACCACCCGCCCGTCTTTGACATCCAGACAGGGTATAATCCTTATGTGGTTGATCTTCCCACCTCCTCGAATCTGATCAGGCTCCGATACTCCATCAGGGTGCCCATGGCCCGGTTCTCTGCTTCGATGCCGGCCTCCTCCGCTGCAGCCACCGGATTCAGGCCGCCGATGAGGACCATTCCGATCTTGTTAAGTTCCACCGGGATTTCGTATACCGGGTCGCTGGCCTTTCCCATGAATAGCAGTCCCCCCAGTCCGGCTCCTCCCAGCCCGGCCACAACCTCCTCAGTTACCGGGCGGCAGATAGCCGGTATCTCTCGAAAATTGGCCAGTATCTTCCCGTTGCCCTCTCTGGCTGCCTGCCCCACAGAGGTCATCTTGCCCCTGATAAAAACCTCCGAGGGATCGAGGGAGGAACCGGCATATTGAATGAGTTCTACAAAGCGTAGTGGCTGGTGATTGCGAATCTCAAGGATGCCACCGAAGCGGGAGTCCATGGGGACGCCGGCCTTAAGCAGGGCACCATTAACCACAATACTGCAAGCGGTGGCCAATCCGGTCATCCCCTGAGGGACTGTAAGCTCACCTAATCTCTCCCCTTCCTGGGCGAGCGCCACCAGATCGCTGACGCAGAGCCCAGCCTTGAAAGCCGGGCTCATTGCTTGAATTGCTCTCTTGAACTCCTTTCTGGGGAAGAAGGAGATATTCACGGGGATCGAGCCGGTACGGGTTTTCCAGTCGAAGTCCGTGCGGAAGGCCAGCAGCTCGATACGGGATATAACGAATCCGACCTTGTCCTGAACCAGGGCACTCTTCAGTTCCTCGATTCCTTGCCTGGTGATCAACCTGCCATCCCTACCTGCCAATTGAGTGAGCCCTCGCTCGTCCATCAGTTTGAGGTGATACCTGACCGCCCTCTCGCTGAGTTCGACACCGCCCTCTTTCAAATGCCGGGCGATGACCCGAGCGCCCACCGGCTCGGCGGACTCACTCAGTATCCTCAGAATAGAGATTACCTTTCTTTCAACCTCTTGAGTTTCAATGCCTATCAAGATAACTTCATCCTATCCGGATTACGGGGCACACGGCAAGCGTTTACCGTCGGCCACTGATTACCTATTATACCGCCACGATAGACGCTCTGTCAAGGGCACAAGAGCATCAGGGGGATTCTCCCCCTGAAACCCCCTGGAGCGGTTATGCCCTGGGGTTTTCAAGGGTGGGGGATGACCATTCGCCGCGGAGAGCGATGAGGGGGACAAAGGCTGAGAGGGGAAATCGATGCCTAAAGTGTCGGCAGGTACTTCTTCAGTTCATACTCGGTTACCTGCGTTCGGTACTGATCCCACTCGATCTTCTTGTTCCTGATAAAGTTTTCGAAGACATGGTCACCAAGGGCTCTTCGCACCACCTCACTCTTTTCCGTAAGCTGGATTGCCTCCCAAAGGCTGGCAGGCAGAGTCCCTATCCCCCGCCTTTGCCTCTCCTCCTCGGGCATCACATACACATTTTCTTCCACAGGGTCTGGAACTTCGTATTCCTTCTCAATTCCTTCCAGCCCGGCGGCCAGCATCACGCTGAAGGCAAGGTAAGGGTTACAGGCGGGGTCAGGAGACCTGAACTCTATCCTGGTGGCGTTTTCCCTGCCTGGTCTATATTCGGGAACCCGGATCAGGTCGGACCGGTTGCGCCTCGCCCAGGAAAGGTATACCGGTGCCTCGTAGCCCGGGACCAGCCGCTTGTAAGAATTAACCCACTGGCTGGTGACGGAGGTGATTTCAGGGGCATGCCTCAATAGCCCGGCGATATAGTACTTGCCCGTCCTGGACAGGTGATACTCATCGTCCCTGTCAAAGAAGGCGTTCCGGTCACCCTTGAACAGCGACTGGTGGACGTGCATACCACTGCCATTGATGCCGAAGACGGGCTTGGGCATGAAGGTGGCATAGACCCCGTGCTTCAGGGCTATTTGCTTGACCACCAGGCGATAGGTCATTACATTGTCCGCCATGGTGAGTGCATCGGTATATCTCATATCTATCTCATGCTGGCTGGTGGCGACCTCGTGGTGGGAATACTCAACACCGATACCCATTTCCTCCAGGGTGAGAACTGTTTCCCGTCGCAGGTCGGTCGCTGCGTCCAGGGGGGTCATATCGAAGTAGCCTCCCGCGTCCAAGGGCTCAGTTCCCCTGGAGTCTCGGAAGTAGAAGTACTCCAGCTCCGGCCCGACGTAGAAAGTGTAACCCATGTCCGCCGCCCGTTTCAGGTTTCTCTTCAAGACATACCTGGGGTCGCCTTCAAAAGGCTCACCACCGGGTTTTAGAATATCGCAGAACATTCGAGCTACAGCGTGCTCAGTGGGTCTCCACGGGAGCAATTGAAAGGTATCGGGGTCGGGCAGAGCCACCATATCACTCTCATCAATGCGGGCAAACCCCTGGATAGAGGAACCATCGAAACCCATCCCATCCTCCAGGGCAGCCTCCAGTTCCTCCACCGTGATGGCGAAGCTCTTGAGGAACCCCAGGATGTCAGTAAACCACAACCTGATGAACTTGACATCGTGCTCCTTTGCCGTCCTGAGGACATACTCCTTCGCCCCTGCGGATTCTTCGACTTTTGCCATATTTCTAAACCTCCTTGAATCTGATTAGAGTGCCTCTTCGCCTTTCTCCCCAGTTCTTACTTTAATCACGCTTTCCACAGGAGAAATAAAAATCTTGCCATCGCCGACCTCACCAGTTCTGGCTTTGGTTACAATAGCATCTACTATCTCATCCACGTTCTTGTCAGCAGCTACAATTTCCAGCTTTATTTTGGGTGGGAATTCCACCACAAATGTTGTGCCGCGAAACTGTTGCTTAAGTCCTTTCTGCTTGCCATGACCCTCAACCGGAGTCTTTGTCATCCCCGGGTAGCCCAATTCATTCAGGGCGTCCTTTACCTCCTCAAACTTCTCTATCCTGATTATCGCCTCTATCTTCTTCATTTTGTTTACGCTCCCTTACTTTATATTGCAGCTAACCTAACTTCGCCCGGTAATAAAGTCGGGATAGGCTGGTGTGCCATGCTCCGGGATATCCAATCCCTGTAATTCTTCTTCAGGCGGGACACGAATGCCAAAAGCCTTATCCATTAGCTTAAAAGTCAAGTAGCCCATGCCGAATGCCCAAACAAAACACACCACCGCAGTGATAAGCTGGGCAAGTAACTGTTCGCCTCCCCCACCATAAAATAGACCGATTACAAATGGTGGCTCAATGGAATAAACACCGTAGGTTCCATCGGCAAAGAGACCGACACTAAGTAGCCCCCATAGCCCACAAGTGCCGTGCGCACTCACCGCTCCTACGGGATCATCCACGCCCTTAGATTCAAGGAACTTGACGCTGGCATACATTAGCGCTCCAGCAATAAGGCCGATTACAATTGCCGCCCAACCTTCTACCCAGGCACAGGGGGCAGTGATGCCGACCAGCCCTGCTATCACACCATTCAAAGCCATGCCTGTATCCCACTTCCCTGTCCTCCAGCGCGCCAGGAGGAGTGCCGCCAGCGCACCGGCTGGCGCCGCCAGGGCGGTGTTGACTGCGATAACCGATATTATCAGATGGTGTGGGTCATAAGTGCTGCCGGCGTTAAAGCCAAACCAGCCAAACCACAGGATGAAGACTCCCAGGGCAGCCAGCGTTATACTGTGCCCGGGGATCGCTTGCGGCTTCCCATTTCTATTATATCTGCCGAACCTCGGACCAAGAACCATTGCTCCGGCTAAGCCAACGAAACCACCAACGGCATGAACTACCCCTGAGCCGGCAAAGTCCAGGGCACTTAGCCCGAAGGGCAGTTGGGAAAGCCAACCTCCTCCCCACACCCAGTGACCAAAGATGGGGTAAATAAGGGCACTCACCACGATGCTGTAGATGAAGTAAGCCTTAAGCTTCAGCCGCTCAGCAACCGCACCAGAGACGATGGTGGCGGCAGTGGCACAAAAGACCAGCATCCAAAACATAAGGAGATATGCATCCACATCATAGTAGTCGCCCAGCATGAACCAGCCTGTTGTGCCCCAGAGGCCGTGCCAACTACTACCCATCATTATGGCGAAACCGATGCAGAAAAAGGTTAGCGCGCCAATGGCGAAATCCATCAGGTTCTTAGTCATTAAATTCGCAGCGTTCTTGGCGCGACAGAAGCCGGCTTCCAGCATGGCAAACCCTGGCTGCATAAACATCACCAGGAAGGCACAGACTAATATCCATACATAGTTTACCGCTGCCTCTGTTGTTCCCTCCAGTCCGGTGGGGTCAGCAGCCAGAGCTATGCCTCTCGTTACTGTCCACGCCAGCCACACCAGACAGACGAGGCCAAGGGTTAATCCCGCTCTCAGTACCAGTCTCATTATTTTGCTTCTCAGATTCATGGCTACCCTCCTCATATAATAATTGGGTCTTTCTATAATAAGGATAGCAGCCAAATGTTTCCAGTATATTACGGTTGGGTTACGTTTATGTTACAAATTCCTCTTTATGTTCATGCTTCAGGTCACCATCCACGGTGCCCCGGACTCGCTCCCTTTCCTCGGCAAAATCAAAGCCGGTCCAGATACCAATGGAGCCGAGTATCGAGTCCTGGGGGTGAAACTGACGGAAGATTTTGTAGTAGTAGGCTGCCTCCCGGCTATTGAGCACCGCCTGGGGATTCTCCTCCTTGATGCGTTCGTATTCGTCCTCACTCATCTCCATCTCCGCCAGTTT
Organism: Dehalococcoidia bacterium; assembly: GCA_023271485.1. Taxonomy (GTDB): domain Bacteria; phylum Chloroflexota; class Dehalococcoidia; order SZUA-161; family SpSt-899; genus BS503. Next base: position 15,417 of record JALPXT010000007.1, read on the forward strand.
CTCTCCCAGGTCTTCGCAGCCTGCTCCTTGAGTATATTGGACCTTGTAGCGCCACAGTATATCGCTGGGAAGGTAATTTGTGTCTTCAAAGGCCTGGCGCAAAATCCATTTCTCGATCTTATCCCCTACCTTTTCCGACTCATGGATCTTGAGCTCGGGAGGGATCTTCATGGCAAGATCAATCATCGCCACATCCAGGAAAGGAACCCTCAACTCCAGACTGAAATACATCCCCATTCGGTCAGCTCGCTGCAGGTTGATGTTATGGAGAGTGCCAATGCAACGCCGGGCCTCCTTATTGAGAGCATCCATAGGATAGTGCTTCATATAGTGATAGCCGGCGAAGATTTCGTCTGCCCCCTCTCCGGTTAGCACTACCGTCACGTAATCGGCGGCCAGCTTGCAGGTGAAGTAGCAGGGGACGGCACAACGCACCAGGGACGGATCGTAGCTTTCCAGCTTCCGGATAACTGTCGGCAGTGCCTGATAGTATTCTTCCTCGGTGAAGATCAATTCATGATGCGTTGATCCGATGTGCTCTGCTGCGATTCGAGATGCCTTAAGGTCATCGCTTACGTCCCCGGATTTATCTCGCATGCCCACCACGAAGGTATGGAGATTGGGGATTTGCTCAGCAGCGATGGCAGCTACCAGACTGCTATCTATGCCGCCGCTGCAGAAGGAGCCCACATGGATTTCCCTGTCTGCCAGCAGCCTTTTCTCAACCGCCTGGATAAAGGTTTCTCGAATTAGCTTGCAGGTCTCTTCGATATCCGTGAGCAGATGGTCTTGAATCTCCGGGATCTGGTAGTATTGCACAAACCCCTCCTTGGGGGTGTAGTAATGCCCCGCAGGGAATTCGTGAACCTGATCTACACCAGCCAGGGTCATGGCTCCCAGTTCAGAAGTGAAGTAGAGTTTATCGCCCACATAGCCGTAATATAGCGGTTTGATGCCAATGGGGTCGCGGGCCAACATAAAGTCATCACTGTCAAAGAGGGCAAAGGCGAACATCCCATCCAGTTCTTTCACGCATTCAGCCCCCATCTCCTGATAGAGGTGAAGAATAACCTCGGTATCGGATTTAGTCTCGAACCGGTATTTAGAAATGAGTCCTCGCCTCAGATCACGGAAGTTATAGATTTCGCCATTGCAGATGATCCCCGTTCTCCCGCCGTTGGCCAGGATTGGCTGATGACCTCCGGCCACGTCCACAATGGATAGTCTGGTGTGTCCAAAAACGGTATTATTGAAAGTGTGGATCCCCCGGTCATCTGGCCCTCGATGGGGCAACGCATCCAGCATACGATTGACGGTCTCTGTATCTCGTGTCCCAAAACACCCTCCTATACCGCACATAAATATCTACCTCCTTTTATGTTGGCAGTTGATAGTCGTGGGCTAAGGGATGGCCTTTCGCCTTCCCTGTGGCCTGAACCGGTAGCCGATGTTCCTCACTGTCTCAACAAAGCTGTGGCTGGAGTCCTCAATCTTGCTCCTCAGCCTCCTGATATGGACGTCTACTGTTCTATCGCCACCATAGTATTCATAGCCCCAGACCTTGTTAAGCAGAGCTTCACGGGTGAAAACACGACCTCTATTGCTCGCCAGGAACTTGAGCAATTCATACTCCCTGAAGGTCAATGCTACCAACTTGCCGTTGATGGCTACCTCACACCTGCCCAGATCCATTACCAACTCACCGCATCTGATTACCTCGCCGCTGTGCGTGTCGCTGATTCTGTGCAGGAGCCGTTTGATTCTCAATGCCAACTCCGTTACATCGCATGGGGTGATAACGAAATCATCTATAGCCAGGTTGTCGTCAAAGCCATCGAGCCTTTCCTTACGAACTAGAGCAATGATAGGCAGATGGCTTTTGGCCTTTATTCTCTGGGCCAGTTCCCTTCCAGTATGGCCATCTATTTGCACCAGTACTAAATCCGGGGCTTGCTCGACAACCTGCCTGACCGGGTCCTCTCCGTCGGAAGCAATGGAGCAGGCAAAGCCCCTTTGGGTAAGCCCCGAACGAAGCTTACTTACTGCCTCGTATTTCTCCGCTATTATGAACACCCTAAATGAGATCGCTCTACCTCCCACCCGCTGGTCATAAATCCCGGAAGTTCCTTATCTAATGAGCGGGACGGGTAACTGACAACTGACTCTTAGTAGGCATAGAGACTGCCGTAAGGTCGGAGCCAGCGGGGGAACAGTTTGCAGAAACTGCGTTCCAATATCTCCCGGGCATCGTATCCGAAATGAGAAGCGAACTCGCCAACGAACTTCTGAAGAATGTGGTAGTCCTTCTCCTCCAGCTCAGCAACCCCTACTTCCTTGCCCAACTGGTGATCCTCGATGCCACCTCCCAGGTAGATGACACCCCCATGCATTCCGGTACCGACGAAATTCGCTTTATGACGAGCCCTTTCACTTAGATTCAGACCGAGTAGAATCAGAATTCCACCCGCCATGTACTCACCGAGGAAATCCTGGGCAGTGCCGCCGATAACCAGCACGGGCTTTTTATCTCCATACTCCTTCATGTGGATACCTGCTCGATAGCCAGCATCCTCTCGGACAAAGATCTTGCCTCCTCTGGCTGAGAGGCCAACAATATCGCCGGCATGACCATAAATGACTATTTCCCCCTCGTTCATGGTATTCCCGCAGCCATCTTGAGCATTGCCGCGAACGATAATCCTGGGTCCGTCCATGAACGCTCCCAGGTCGTTGCCAGGGGTGCCGAGAATCTCAATCTCTACTGGCTTACCTAAATCCGTGCCGATATATCTCTGACCATAGACATTATGAATCTGGATTCTCTGAGTTCCATTGGCAACTGCATGCCTCAGCCTGGCGTTGAGTTCCCGATGGAGAACACCGCCGGCATCTATTCTCACCACCTGATTAGCCTCTATTCTATGCTTTGCCACTTCAACTCCCTGCCATCCTTACTCCGAGGATTTCCAGCTCGCTATCGGTCAGCCCGATGCCCCTCAGGTGCAGCCGGTTGCCACGAAGGCTTTCCAGGGCATTGACCCCCAGTCCGCCGAGTATGTCCTGGAGCTCGAGGCTCCAACCGCGAAGGAGATTGGCCAGCCTCCGGGCGCCGATGTCAGGGTTGACCCTCTTAGTCAGGGCGAGATCACTAGTGCAGATGCCCCAGGCACATTTACCAGTATGACATTGCTGACAGACGGTGCAGCCTAAAGCGATTAGAGCTGCAGTGCCAATATAGACAGCATCGGCGCCAAGAGCGATTGCCTTGGCCAGATCGCCGCTGCTCCTTATTCCACCCGAGACCACAATAGATGCCTGGTTGCGTATGCCCTCCTGCCTCAGGCGGCTGTCCACCGATGCCAGAGCCATCTCGATAGGGATGCCTACATTGTCACGAATAATCTTGGGTGCCGCACCGGTAGCTCCCCTGAGTCCATCGAGGACAATGATGTCGGCACCTGCCCGCACCATACCGCTGGCAATAGCCGCTGAGTTATGGACGGCGGCTATCTTCACCGATACCGGCTTGGTATAGTTTGTTGCTTCCTTTAGCGCGTAAACGAGTTGAGCCAGGTCCTCGATGGAGTAAATGTCGTGCTGTGGCGCCGGGGATAAAGCATCTGTTCCCTGGGGAATCATCCGGGTTGTGGAGACCTCGGCACTCACCTTCTCCCCAGGGAGGTGTCCGCCAATGCCGGGCTTTGCCCCCTGACCAATCTTAATCTCAATTACCCTGGCGGCATCAAGGTACCCGGGATGGACTCCAAAGCGTCCTGATGCTACCTGGACAACAGTGTTGTTGCCATACTCATACAACCGGGGGTGGAGTCCTCCCTCGCCGGTGTTCCACAGGGTACCCATCGCGGTAGCCGCCCTGGCCAGGGATTCATGCACATTGATGCTCACGGCACCGTAGGACATGGCGGCAAACATGACGGGAACTTCCAGCCTGACTTGGGGGGCTAACTCTGTCTTCAGATTGAAGTCCTCTGGATCGAGTTCTACCCGGTCAGGTTTTTGCCCAAGATAGGTGGTAAGCTCCATAGGTTCACGCAGCGGGTCGATGGATGGGTTGGTCACCTGGCTGGCATTAAGCACCAGATGGTCCCAGTAGATGCGGTAGCCTTTATCGCTACCCATCCCGGTGAGGAGCATTCCGCCGGTTTCGGCCTGCCTGATGATATCCTCGATCACCTCGGAACGCCAGTTGTAGTTCTCCCGGTAGTCCAGAGGATTCCGTCTGATAATTAAAGCATGGGTGGGGCAGAAGAGGACACAGCGGTGGCAGCCCACGCAGTTCTCCTCGTGACTTCTCACCTCATCGTCCTCGGCGTCATAGCGGTGAGCATCGAAGCTGCACTGGTTGGTGCACACCTGACACTGGATACAACGCTCAGGGTCTCGTTCTATTAAAAACTTTGCCGGTAGATAGGTCTTCACTCGTCTTTCCCTTAGATTCGTATCGGTATTCCCCTTTTTGCTAGGTATTCTTTTGTCTCACGAATGGAGTAGGTCCCATAATGGAAGATGCTGGCCGCCAGAACAGCATCAGCCTTGCCCGCAACCAGAGCCTGGTAAAGGTCTTCCAGAGTGCCGGCGCCGCCGCTGGCAATAACCGGCACCGTCACCGCTTCAGAGATGGTACGGGTAAGCTCGATGTCATATCCCGCCCGATGCCCATCAGCATCCATGCTGGTAAGTAGCAGCTCCCCTGCCCCAAGCTCCACTGCCTGTCTTGCCCAGGCGAGAGCATCAAGCCCGGTTGGCTTCTGACCACTATAGATATAGACCTCCCACCGGGGCTCCTCACTACTTCCTACCCGCTTGGCATCGATAGCTACCACGATGCACTGGCTTCCGAATTTGTTGGCTCCTTCTCCAATGAGGCCGGGCGTAAGCACCGCGGCGGTATTTATGGAGACCTTATCCGCCCCGGCCCTCAGCATACGCCCCATATCGCTGATGCTGCGCAGTCCTCCACCTACGGTAAGAGGCATAAACACCTCCCCGGAGATGCGCTCAACAACATCTACTATTGTGTTACGCCCCTCAGGGGTAGCCGTTATATCCAGAAAGACCAGTTCGTCAGCGCCCTCCCTATAGTAGAAGCCGGCCAGCTCTACCGGATCACCGGCATCGCGCAGTTGGACAAAGCTGGTTCCCTTTACCACTCGCCCATCTTTCACATCAAGACAGGGAATAATCCTCTTGGTTAGCATCTTACCTGTCCTCGCGAAGGCGGGGAACAGCGTCTCCCGAGTCGCCCTATAATCGGCTCACCACCCGTCGGAATCCAGGCCCTATCCAGATCCGGGCAGATGAGGCGGATAGCTGACTCCTCAGACGAGAGGTAGAGCATGTCGGCTTTTACTCCCACGGTGAGCGGTCGCAGCCTGATTCTGTCGGTAAACCCGATCATTTCACCATGATGGGCAATGATTACCGTGAATGGTCCGTTTAAGAGCAGACTGCTATATACCTGGCGCAGAGTTCGCAGCAGCTTCTGCTCCTTTGAAGGACGGCGCTCAATGTCAGCCCAGAAGGGGGCAGCCAGTATCTTTGCCACTATCTCTATGGGGAGGCGGTGCTTTCTCATCAGGAGATCAACGGCATAAGCCACTACCTCGGTATCGGTTTGCATGGTGCAGTGGTAGCCAAATTGTTCCAGGTAGCGCCGGTTTATACCATAGGATGAGATCTCACCGTTGTGAACCACTGTCCAATCCAGAACGCAGAATGGGTGAGCTCCACCCCACCAGCCGGGTGTATTGGTGGGGAACCTGCCGTGGGCGGTCCACAGATAACCATCATACTGCTCCAGGCAGAAGTACTCCGCTATCTCCTCGGGGTATCCTGCCCCCTTGAACACCGCCATATCCTTGCCGCTGGAAAAGACGAAGGCATCTTCAAACCTCGTGTTTATCTCCATCACCCTGTCAACGACGTAGTCATCCTCAGATTGCTCTTCATGCTTATGTCCACCGACCTCAAGAAAGTACCGCCGTACCAGTGGCGGGTCCACGATTCCGGGTGTCGGGCGTGTTGGCACCTCCTCGTCGTAAATCAGTTCAAATTGGTCTTTAAGAAAGCCCTCTACCCGACTTCTCCCATCCACGCTGAGGTACATTATGTGGAAGGCATAAGATTCGGCATATTCTGGATATAACCCGTAAATAGCAAATCCCCCACCCAGTCCATTGCCACGGAAATGCATGTTGGCGATAGCCCTGATGACCCCTTCTCCGGAGAACCTCCTTCCCGAGATATCCATCGCTCCAAAGAGAGAGCAGGCATCAATTACTTTGTCGTCACGGTAAGGGTTATTAACCTGTACGATATCTTTCATCGCTACGCCCTCAGAACAGGATCGTACTCAGCCATAGCCCTGGGTTCCGAGTATCGAGTTTCGAGGACATCCAAACTCATTTCTGGTCGCCATATCTCCTCAGGGAGAGAGGCAAGACCGAAGTTGTCAGACAGAAGCTCCTGCTTAAAACCATCAACATTTGTCCTGTTCTTCATCAAGCTGAAGACTATGCCCGATTTCTCAATGTTGCCCAAAAAGACCATTCCCACCACCAGCCCGTCCTTCAATACGACCTTCCTGTAGATATGGTCATATTCCCTCTGGAGCACTTCGTAGCTATCATTGGAAGGAGTTACTACTCCAGCAGAAACGACATCCAGTCCGAAGTATTTCAGTGAATTCACCGCCGTCCCGCCGGGGTATTCAGTCGGGATACCAGCCATATTGAATCCAGCGATCCTTCCCCCGACGTAGGCATTGGGCCAGATAGGGGTGAGCCGGTTTTCGCGGTAGACGAAATCATAAGCCTCTGCGGCATCCCCGCAGGCGTAGATGTCGGGACTGGATGTTGCCATA
>JALPXT010000070.1 GCA_023271485.1 Dehalococcoidia bacterium
GAATCGAATCCCTGTTGGTGAGCTGGCTGCTCTCATCTATCCTTCAGGTTACTATAATGCCAAGGCACGCAAGATTAAGGCGTTCGTTGAGCGGCTGGGAGAAAGCTATGGGGGATCATTGGAAAGGATGTTCGCTCTCCACATAACTGCGCTTCGCCGCGAGCTTCTCTCGATCTATGGGATCGGGCAGGAGACTGCCGATTCGATAATCCTCTACGCCGCCCGAAAGCCGGTATTCGTCATCGATGCCTATACAGGCCGCATTGTAGCCCGGCTGGGTCTGAGCACCAATAAAGCCAGCTATACTGCCCTGCAGGCACTATTCATGGACCATCTTCCACATGATGAGAAACTCTACAACGAATACCATGCCCTCCTCGTCCGGCATGGCAAGGAGACATGTAAACGCTCTCCCCTTTGCCATCACTGCTGCTTGAGTGATTTGTGCCGCTTCCATGGTTAGAGGTAGAGCGTTATTTGCAATCCTTTTCCCTCTGGTATATAGTTAATTAGGAGAGAGTTAAAGTGACGCAATTGGAACAGGCACGAAGGGAGATTGTCTCGCCTCAGATGAGGATCGTGGCGGAGAAAGAGGGACTCGACCCGGAATTGGTGCGGCGAGGCCTGGCCGATGGTTCGATCGTCATCCCGGCCAATGTCAATCACCAGGGGCTCGACCCCTGCGGAATCGGCAAGGGACTTCGCACCAAGGTCAATGCCAATATCGGCACCTCTCCCGATTTCGGCGATATCGAAACGGAAGTCCAAAAGCTCCAGGTATGCATCGATGCCCGGGCCGATACGGTTATGGATTTAAGCACCGGCGGTGACATCACCGCCATTCGACGCGCCATCCTGGATAAGTGCCCTCTCCCCCTGGGGACGGTTCCCATCTATCAAGCGGCTGTTGCGGCGATCGAAAAGCATGGAGCTATCGTCACGATGACCGCCGATGAAATGTTCGCCGCCATCGAGGAGCACGCTCGGGACGGGGTCGATTTTTTGACCGTACACTGTGCCGTAAATCAGAAGACCATCGACAGATTGAAGGGAGAGGGGAGGCTCACCGATGTCGTATCCCGAGGCGGCTCCTTCCTCATTGGATGGATACTGCACCATGAACGCGAAAATCCCCTCTACGAGCAGTACGACCGCTTGCTGGAGATCGCCAGGGAATTCGATGTGACCCTTAGTTTGGGCGATGGACTGCGCCCCGGAAGTCTTGCCGATGCCTCGGATCGAGCGCAATTTGAGGAGCTACTGACCATCGGCGAGCTAGTGGATACAGCGCGCCAGGCGGGGGTGCAAGTGATGGTTGAGGGGCCGGGGCACGTGCCGTTAAATCAGATCGAAGCTAATGTGCAAATTCAGAAGCGCGTCTGCAAAGGGGCTCCTTTCTACGTTTTGGGGCCTCTGGTTACCGATGTGGCTGCCGGCCATGACCACATTACAGCGGCCATCGGTGGAGCAGTGGCGGCGGCCGCCGGCGCTGACTTCCTGTGCTACGTCACTCCTTCGGAACATCTAGCCCTTCCCGATGCTGATGAGGTAAGAGAGGGAGTCATCGGGGCTCGCATTGCGGCCCATGCCGGAGATATAGTAAAGGGAATCAAAGGTGCCTGGGATTGGGATTATCAAATGTCCACAGCACGGAAGAGGCTCGACTGGGATAGCCAGCTCAAACTCGCCCTGGATCCGCAAAAGGCAGCTCGGATTCATGCCCGCCAACCGACAGGTGGCGGTGGCTGCAGCATGTGCGGGAATTACTGCGCCATGGAGTTGGTCAGTGAGTATCTGGGCAGCTCTAAAAAGGATTGCTGAGTTCATAACAAGGGGATCTCGTTGAGTTGATAGCCTGGGGGCTGTTTCAGGATGGGGTATTTTATGGGGAATCAGAAACTTAAAGCTGGACTGCTCGCAGGCCTCATCACAGCGATTGCATTGATAGTCACGGCATCCTGCGTCCCCCGGGTGAGAGTGACGCCCGAGGAGTTCATCGTCACCACCAATCCAGCCTGGCAGCGTCACCCCTCCATCAGCGGCGCGATAGTTGTATGGCAAGATCGCGCCGCCGCTCTCAACGACAACATCTATGCTTATGATCTTGAGAACGGGACTGACTTCATTGTCTCCTCCAATCCAGGATTGGCCGGCGATCCCGATATAAGCGGCGGCATCGTTGTCTGGGCGGATAACCGCAACGGGAACTGGGACATCTATGGATATGATATCGAGACGGGAGAGGAGTTCCCTATCTCTACCGATCCCGCAGACCAGAGAAACCCGTCTGTTTCCGGGAACATAGTGGTGTGGGTGGATGAGCGAAATGGCAACCGTGACATCTATGGGTATGACCTGGCAACCAATACCGAATTTGTCATCTGCGAGGATCCTGATGATCAGAACTCGCCCCAGATAAGCCGTAATGTCATTGTCTGGGCGGATAACCGCAATGGCAACTGGGACATCTACGGCTACGATACTCTGACGAAAAGGGAATTTCAGATCACTGAAAACCTGGCCAGTCAGCGCTATCCATCAGTGAGCGGCAGCACAGTCATCTGGGTTGATGATCGCCATGGCAACCCCGACATCTATGGCTACGATCTGGAGATCGGTGACGAGTTCCCCATCTGCACCAACGCCGCGGAGCAGCAGAGCCCGGTTATTGATGGTAACGTGATTGCCTGGGTAGACCAGCGCCGCGGGAACCGGGATATCTATGGCTATGATTTGGCCGCCGGGTTCGAGTTCGCCATTTGCACCAACCACGCCGAGCAGTGGCATCCAGCAATCAGCGGGAATGTCCTGGTCTGGATGGACCGGCGCAATGGCAACTGGGACATCTATGGAGCCAGGCTACTGAGGACCCCGTAGCGTGAAAGCAGAGATAATCTCCATCGGCACCGAGATTCTCCTCGGAGAGATAGTCGATACCAATGCCCCCTACCTGGCCGGACAACTACCACTGCTGGGCATCGATCTCCACTGGATCACCCAGGTGGGTGACAACCAGGTGCGAGTAGTCGAAGCCCTGGAGCGGGCATGGGGCCGCTCTGACCTGATTATCACCACTGGAGGCCTCGGCCCGACCGAGGATGATCTCACCCGCGAGTCCATCGCGGCGATGCTCGGTGAGGAGATGAAAGTCGATCCCGACCTCGAGAAATGGCTGCGAGGTCTATTCACCCGGCTCGGCTACGAGATGCCGGAACGGAACCTCAAGCAGGCCACACTAATCCCCTCAGCAAGAGCAATCCCTAACCCCAGAGGAAGCGCGCCCGGCTGGTGGATAAAGCGAGACGACAGGATACTTCTCGCCATGCCCGGTCCCACGGGAGAGATGCAGCGGATGTGGGAGAGGGAGGTCAGGGATGAGCTTCGCCGAACGATCAGCACAGCCATCATCGTCTCTCGAACGCTCAAGATATTCGGATTGCCCGAGGCAAAGGTTGATGAACTGGTGAGCCCCCTTCTCTCCTCCACGAACCCCACGATCGGGGTCTACGCCAGGCCAGGCGGCATTGAGCTTCGCCTGACGGCCAAGGCCTCCGAGCAGGAGGAGGCCGAGAAAATGATCGTCCCCCTGGAGGCGCAGATCCGCTCCATAATCGGCGACCATATCTGGGGCACCGATGACGAAACCATAGAAAAGGTGGTCGGCGACCTTCTCCAGGAGAAGGACCTGACTCTGGCAACCATGGAATCCTGTACCGGCGGACGGCTGGCCGACCTCCTTACGGATGTTCCCGGAAGCTCCCGCTATTTCAAAGGGGGACTGGTGGCCTACTCCAACGAAATGAAGGTAGCCTTCGGGGTCGCCCCCGAATTGATAACCCGGCATGGCGCCGTCAGCTCTCCGGTTGCTGAGGCAATGGCCGTGGCCGCCGGCAGATGTCTCGGCACTGATATCGGGATCGGGATAACCGGGGTAGCCGGGCCGGAGGAGATCGAGGGAAAACCGACGGGCACGGTTTACATCGGGATCACAGACGGAACGAGAACTCGGTCAACCCGCACCGTCTTTCCCCAGCACCGCCGGCGAATAAAGCTCTATGCCGCCATGGGGGCTCTCAGCGAACTGAGGCGACTTTTGCTTGACACTCATTAGTTCCCCATTAATCCCAATCCACCCTGCCCCGGGAACCCCCGCAGTCGACAATCGATGTGAAGAATATGAATCCCGATGACTGCCGAGTTCGGCTGGAGTTATCTGGCATTCTCGTTGGCTGCCTCCCTCCGTGGCATCGAAAGGGGGCTGGCCGCCCCTTTAATGGGCTTGCTGGTTGACAGATTGGGGCCGAGAAAGCTGATCTTCGCCGGGGCATTTGTGGCTGGTATGGGATTCATCATGCTCAGCCGCACAGATTCCCTGATAATGTTTTACGGCGCATCTATCGTTCTCTCATTAGGCTTCAGCGCCTCCGCCAATGTGGTGCTGACAACGGCAGTGGCCCACTGGTTCCACCGCAGAGTGAGCCTGGCCATGGGCCTGATGACCACCGGCTTCGGCATGGGCGGCCTCCTCCTGCCCGTTGTGATGTGGCTCATCAATCACTATGAGTGGCGGACGACCCTGCTTCTCCTCGGGATAGGGACCTGGATCATCATTCCTTTGCTGGCACTGGTCATTCGCCACAAGCCGGAGCATTACGGATATCTGCCTGATGGCGACCTCATACCTGTCCTGAAGAATGCAGAGTCCGATACAAATATAAGGGAATTCGATGCAAAGCAAGCTCTCAAGACGCGCACATTCTGGCTTCTATCCCTCTCCTTCTCCATCCGTTTCATGGGGGTGGGTGCGGTGATCCTTCATGTGATGCCCTATCTCACCAGTGTGGGACTTGCCTCAGGATCGGCTGTACTGGTAGCAACCTTCATTCCCCTGCTGAGCATCGTCGGGCGACTGGGCTTCGGATGGTTGGGCGATGTTTTCGCCAAGAGGTATGTCCTGGCCCTCACCGCCGCTTTGCAGACTACCGGCTTGCTTGCCTTCTACTATGCCCCCTCTTTATGGGCGCTGGTAACCTTTCTGATCACCTTCGGCTTGGGATACGGGGGCGCTATCGCTCTGCGGCCTGCCATCCAGAGAGAGTATTTCGGCCGGAGTGCCTTTGGATCGATTCAGGGCACGAGCGTGGCCGTTCTGACCATCGGGGGGATCATCGGTCCGGCTTTCGCCGGCTGGGTGTTCGATGTCAGGGCAAGCTATCAACTGGCCTGGCTGGCCCTCGCTATCGTAACCGCCGTAGCCATACCCCTCATCATGGCAATTGAGCTTCCTCGAAATCACCGTCAAGTGAGTTCATCGGCATAGACCAGATGGAGGAACTGCTTCAGAATCCTGGCGGTAGCTCCCCAGATCACATCATCCCCATAATGATAGGAGTAGGCCATAAAGGTTCTTGCACCATCGGTTACGACTTCCTCTCGAAAATTGGCCTTATCCCGAAGCGCAGCCAGAGGAACTTCGATCAGCTCCTCCACTTCACCACGGTTTATCTCGAAGTCGTATGGGTAGGGAATAAAACCCACAAAGGGCGAGACGACAAATTTGGTGGAGATAGTGCTCTCATCGTCCAACTCTCCCAGTATCTCCACCGCTTCAGGTCGGAGTCCAATCTCCTCGAAACCCTCCCTCAGGGCGGTGGCAAGGAGATCTCTGTCGCCCTCATCCTTCCTGCCCCCGGGGAAAGAGATTTGTCCCTTGTGGTACTCCACCCTCTCGGTTCTCCTGGTAAACAGAATGTAATATTCACCCGCCTTCTCATAGACAGGAACGAGCACCGCCGATGAAATCAACACCGGATCAGGGATGCGATTCTTCTCCCGGCCTCTGAGGGTTTGCCTTATCCTTTCCTTCATGGCAGCGTCGTGCTAACCCTTACGAGCAGCCCATTCTCGCAGGAATGGGTTGCCCTTTCGTTGCGTGCCGATGGTGGTATTGGGGCCGTGCCCTGAATAAACGATCGTTTCATCGGGCAGTACCATGAGCTTGGTGGATATGCTGGTCATCAGTTGGACGTAATCCCCGCCGGGAAGGTCGGTCCGGCCGATACTGAATTGAAAGAGGCTGTCACCGGTGAAGACGATACCGTGACCGGCAAGGGCGATACCGCCCGGCGAGTGCCCCGGTACATGAAGTATGGTGAACTGCAGATCACCGATCTTTATCATCTCACCATCCTTGAGAAACCTGTCTGGTGGGGGCGTTTTCTCAAAGGAACCGCCCATCATTCCCCCCAGCACTCGGGACATTCCTTCGACTATCCAGCTCTGCCCGGCCGTCTCATGCAGCGCAAAGGCCGCCCCGGTTTTCTCCTTCACCTGCTTCACGGCACCTACATGATCAATATGGCTATGGGTGGCGACGATAAGCTTGATATTAAGCCCTGTTTCCCTTACGGTGTTCAGAATGGCATCCGGCTCAGCACCAGGATCGATGATCATCCCCTCCCCACTGGTTTCCGAACCCACCACGTAACAGTTGGACATGAATGGACCTACAGTGAGTATCTTCAGGATCAATTCTTGCATCCCTTTCTTCTCATAAGAACACACTTGTTTATTGTATCATACCAGGGCTGACCAGCAAAACATATGAGAACTGCCGTGGTAGTAATTCTGGAAAACATGCCGACCAATCCTGATTCCTGTCATGTGTTCACAACAGACTTGTCCTCGCGAGCTTGTCCCTGCGAAGGCAGGGACGCGGGGAAGGATAGCATGTTTTTGGAGTCGCTGGCAACCCTCTGCATGAAATGGCCGCCGTTTTGCGTATTTTTATATTGCCGAAGACAGGGCGTGGGGATCAATCTGGATTTCCATTTCTTGTTCTCTTCAAATCCCCATCATTATAACTGTTGGCTATGGCAGATAACGTTTTCGGTGTTTATGAAGTGCGA
>JALPXT010000071.1 GCA_023271485.1 Dehalococcoidia bacterium
GTATCAGATGAAACAAACAGAAGAAAACGATCCTTTCCTTGAGAAGAGACTTATCAAATATGATGAGTGGTTAAGTAAAGGGCAACTCTCTTTCTCGTCTAAAGTTGTTCCGGTCTCAGAATCTTTTGATGCCAAACAATGGGTATTGCCGACGGAGCAAGCGATGGAGATACTCAGCAACGCAAAATCGGTAGCGCTGCAGAACTGTGAATGCAGGATCCATTACAAGAGATGCGATAAGCCGTTGGAGGTTTGTTTCCTGCTGAATGAAGTCGGAGATAAAATCGTTTCAAAAGGCCAGGCCCGTCATGTTTCTCTATCGGAAGCAACCGATATCTTAAGAAAAGCTAACGAAAGCGGTCTTGTCCATCTCAGCCTGTATATGCCCGACCATGAACTTTTCGCACTCTGCAGTTGCTGCTCGTGTTGTTGCCATGATCTGCAAATAGTGAAGCTTTACAAACGTAAGGACCTGATGGTCCGGTCTGAATATGTTGCTACAACAGATTCTGATGCCTGTATTCATTGCGGCGAATGCGCTGAAAGGTGCGTCTTCGGTGCCCGGGTTCAAAAGACGAACACACGGAATACAACGCTGACGCATGTCTTGGGTGAGGGCTTTGCGTGACAATTTGCCCTGTTGAGGCAACATCTATGCGGCCTCGGAAATATTGATTCCCCTTGTCCAGCCGCAACCTCGTGCCTCCATCAATTCGGGTGGGTTGGCCAGCACCGTAATCGACCTCTACCGCGGAGCCGTACAGTCCGTAATCATCGCCCGCGACCGCTCGCAGGATTTGCTTTCCATAATCGTCGTGACTTGCCATTTTCCTTTTAGTTCTGTGCTGTCCACTTTACAGAAAGCTTTCGATGTGAATGGACACAATCTCTCAAGTATAAATTGATTAAATTTTGATAAGGAACACCAGAATCCTCTGCCAGTTTCTTAAAGTAGTCAATTATTTCTGTCTCAATACGAATCGTTATTTGTCTCTTTAGCGACTTGGCATAAGGATTCTTCCTGGACCGCGAAAAATCGTATTCTCTTCTCATGGTAGGTTCTCCTTGTATCGTTTTTGTTCTTTCTTTGTTGCTTTTCGTGCCGAGATAATTCTAATAATGGCTTCGTTCTTCCGGTAACAATGACAAACCAGTAAGATGCGAAGTCTAGAGCTTAAACCGAGAAGGATGAAACGATCCTCTTCAATTGAATGATCGGGATCATAAATCAATCTCGCATTTTCATCATAAAACACAGTTCGAGCTTCACGAAAAGAGACTCCGTGTTTCTTTTGATTTATCTTATCTTTCTTATTATCTCGGGTAAATTCTATCGGCGTTATAATTATATTATACCTACCTTATAATTATGAATCAAGCACTCTCCTGAAAGTCATCCCGGAAAGCGTGGACTCTACGACAAAGGAGGTGACATCCCGGACGTGAGCCGAAACCTGTCGAAGAAAGATCCGCCCGGCCTTGAGACGCACATCCTCAACTGATTCCGGACTCGTTTCCTCGGCAATGACATCCGCGCTCAAATAGGGGCATGGATGTGCCTCAAGGTACTCCTGCGCAAAAGTCGTTTTGCCGGCACCGTTCGGACCGGCTACCACCACAAGCTGAGGTTTCATTCGTTCGATATCTTCGCCAGTGCTCCTTCACCCCATCACCTCGACCCCCGGGATTATGCACATAACGAGATGCTAACCGGACCACCGGGCAAATGTCCTGTACGCTACGCACTGAATAATACTTACCAAGCACGACTACCTTTAATTCAAATGCACTGTAGGTGAGTCCGGGTTAGCTAATTGCTATGCGCATTTTAATATTTTAGCGGCGTCAACCACGCGATTACACTGAACGAGATTAAAAAATCCACGTTCTATATCTGCTGCCCTATAAGCCCCTTTGTAATACAAATTGGAAATATCTTTTAATCTATTACACCAAGACTCATAAGTAACAGAATTTGGCCCGCTAATTCTTATTTGAGATTCTTTTTCGGTATGGGAAAGTTTACTTAGAATTGTGCAAATACAGGAAAACTTGATTTTCATAATTTGTTTATCTAAAACGGCTGAGTTGATTGGGTCCAAAAACATTCTTATTTTGCTGACAAATGACAATCCCGAATATTGCGGCAATTTTAAATTCTTAATATCAACTACATTGGGAGAGTTGTTATTTCCTACTAAATTGATGAAATCATTTAATTGGCTCGTTTTTACTTGAGCACGAAATGTTTTTAGTCTAGTGTTTCGATAACCTGTACGAGCATATCCCCAATATAATATATTTGATAATCCATCTTTTACTGTGATAGCTCGTTTGCTAGTTATTTGGTGTGCTATGAATGTTTCCACAGCCAGCATATTTGGACATGTAACTTCCGTATTCGAAGTAAATTAAAATACACGGTTGGAAAACAGTAATGGTTTATTGAGTTTTGAAGTAAGGAAATCTGAGTATTACTTAGTGACATATTTCTGTGACCTCCTAGCGGTAGCTAACATTGTCTATATCGACCCGCATAACACCCCAAATACGGCTGGAATTACCGTTCAAAGCAGATCGCCCACTTTCCGAACCTGGTGATGACACTTGCGTTTCGCATCAACCGTTCCTGTTGGCAAAGTATAGCATTCCCCTGCGCAAAAATCAAACGGGGGATATGATCTCAGAGATGGTTGTAGCACTGTCCTGAGTCAAGGGCTGACCCCTGATTTTTCTAACGCGGCGTCGCTGGCGATGGTGTAGGCTTTGGCCAATAAAGCGGCGAGGTTGTGTTTCCCAATCGCGAAGGGGGCATCCCCCAATCTCTTGAGAACCGCATGCTCGACATCCGGGGGTGCCGGATCCACGGTGAAGGAATCCAGCGCTTCTCCTGCCTGCCAAAACGTATCCAGGCATTCTTCAAGAGGGATAGCGGCACTCTCCTGGGCAGGGCCGGCTTCAATGATAGTAGAAGCCTCCTCGGGTAGCGTTTGAGCCCGTTTCTCCCGGAGTATCTCGATAATCTCTTCCCTGGTTCGACCACGCAGTTTGAAAATCAGAAAGGGATCGTCATCAAAGTTTTCCGCTAACAGATAGTAGACGGCGGCGATATGCTTACAGGGGTTGGCCCAATCCGGACAGGAGCAGTCGGTGTCCAGCTCCCTTTCCGAGACTGGGAAAAGGGGGATTTCTACTTCAGCAAAGGCCTCCTCGATATTGCGTGGCATCTCGCCGGAAAGCAACTTCGCCGCAAATACAGCCTGCGATGCCATGGCGTCCGTTACCTTATCCCAATCCTCGTCAGAAAGTGGATTCAACGTAATCTCAACCGAGTAGGGTTTCGCCCGTGTGCCCTGAACCCTGGCGGTGACAATACCCTTTTTGACGTCGATGGAGACTACCTGGCCTTGGCGGGCGTAGGCGCGACCACGGGTCAACCTTGCCCCCATGTCAAAAGACTTGAGTACCTCAATCCAGCGTTTGGACCACCAGGTCTCGCCGATCTCTCCACGCTGGGTTTTGGCCTTGATGCCGTCCTTTACCGGCTTCGGCTGAGCCGGCCCATAGTACTCCCAACGACTCCATCGCCCCATATTATTCCTCCCTCACCGCCTCGCGGCTCAAAGCGAATATCTCCTTGAGTTGATCGGTTGACATCTCGGTAAGCCAGGTCTCACCGGTGCCGACGATGCTTTCAGCCAGCCCCTTTTTCCGCTCGATCATCTCGTCGATGCGCTCCTCCAGCGTGCCGAGGCAAACAAACTTGCGTACCTGGACGTTCTTCTTTTGTCCGATGCGGAAAGCCCGGTCGGTAGCCTGATTCTCCACTGCCGGATTCCACCAGCGATCGAAGTGAAAGACGTGGTTTGCGGCCGTCAGATTGATGCCCAATCCACCTGCTTTAAGGGAGAGAACAAAGAGTGGTGGCCCCTTGTGATCGTCTTGAAAGCGCTGAATCATGGCATCGCGCTGTTTCTTAGTCGTGCCCCCGTAGAGGAAGAGCGTCTCACATCCAAATATCTCCCGCAGATGATTTCGGAGCATCGCGCCCATCTCGGCAAACTGGGTGAAAATCAATGCCTTATCGCCCTCAGCCAGGATTTCTTCCAGCATCTCTTCCAAACGGACAAGCTTGCCGGAGCGTCCGGGCAGCTTGCTGCTATCCTGAAGAAAATGTGCCGGGTGATTGCAGACCTGCTTCAGCTTCAACAGCGTGGACAGCACCAGCCCTTTGCGCTCGATTCCTTCGGAGTCTTCGATCTTCTCCAGCATCTCCTTGACCACAGCCTCGTAAAGCGTTGCCTGCTCCTGGCTAAGGTTGCAGAAGATATTCATTTCTATCTTTTCGGGCAGGTCCTTGATAATGGTGGGATCCGTTTTCGTTCGACGTAGCATAAATGGCTGAATCAGGCGTTTGAGCGTCTCAGCGCGGGTGGGATTGCGATATTTCTCGATAGGGATGACAAAACTGGTGCGAAAATCGTTTGCCGATTTGAGGTATCCCGGATTAAGAAATTCCATGATCGACCAGAGTTCGGACAGGCGGTTCTCTACCGGAGTGCCGGTCAGGGCGACCTTGTGATTAGCATTAAGCTTTCTGATTGCCTGTGTCTGTTTGGCTGCGGGATTCTTGATATTCTGGGCCTCATCCAGGGCAACACAATCCCAGTGGGCCTTAGAGAAGAGTTCTTCATCCCGGTGCGCCAGAGCATAGGTGCTGATGACAAGGTCGTGCTTTTTGACTTCCCTCTCAAATGCCTTGCCCGAGAGCCTATCCGCACCGTGATGCACCATGACCTTGAGCGGCGGCCCAAAGCGCTCGACTTCCTTTTTCCAATTACCTACAACCGACATCGGGCAAATTAGCAGCGTCGGCCCAGGCCATGATTCTTTTCGAAGGCCGGCACGCTCATGAAGCATCAGTGCGATGAACTGAATTGTCTTCCCCAGGCCCATGTCGTCTGCCAGACAGGCCCCCAATCCAAATTGCTTGAGAAAAGCAAGCCAGGAAAGTCCCCTGATCTGATACGGGCGCAACCGGCCATTAAAGCTTCGAGGCGGCTTGACTTTGGCAATTTTAGCGCCCTCGGAGAGTCTGTCCAGGCACTCCCCTACCCATCCCTCAGCTTCTACCCCGATCACCGGCAGCCCTACCTCGGAAAGTTCCTGTCCGAGCCCGGCCCGAAGCGCTTCACCCAACATCATCTCGCCGCCGTCATGCTTCTTCTGAAAAAAGGTGATCGCCGCTTCAATCTCCTCGGGTTTAAGTTCCACCCACTGACCCCTTACCCTGACCAGGGGCACCTTCAGGCCGGCAAGTTTCTCAAATTCCGCCGGCGAAAGGGTTTCATCGCCCAGGGCGATTTCCCAATCATAGGCCACAATGCTGCCCAGCCCGAGGAGTGCTGAGCCGGTTTGAGCCTCTGCTTTGGGCTTCAGCCTCAACTTAGCACTGAGGCGGGCCGACGGTTTTTGCCACCATGGTGGAAGGAGAACGCCGAAGCCGCTCTGTTCCAGAAGTGGGGCGGACTGGCGCAGGAAGGAATAGGCTTGCTCGGTGCCCAGGCTGACCTCCACAGGGCATGCCGTTTTCAAACTTTCATCGATAGCCGGGAACACTCGTGAAGCCCGGCCAAGGTCGGCAAGCAGCCGTTCCTGCGGGTTTTCAAATCTGCGCTTCAGAAAACTGATAACACCTGACTTTGTACCCCATATCCTCTCCGCCGGAACCAGCAAGCTTCGATCATCGCCGGCCTGGAGATGGAAACTTACCCTCCACTCCGTAACATCATCATCTGGTGAGTCAAGCCGGAAGCAGGTACGGAACGGTGTGTCTGAAGGGAGAGGCTGAATCCGGCTGAGCCAGGATTCTATTTCTTTGGCGAAAGAAGCCAGTTCCTTAGATGGCTCAAGTCCGGGATCATCGGATGACAGGGCTTTCAGCCATTGCTCCGGCAGGGAAAGGACTCGACGACTACGACGAGGCGGGAGAAGTGATGTCGAAGAGAGGCTTCTCCGGACAAAGGCATCTACGGTGCGATCAAGAAAACTTGAAATGAGGTCCGATGGTAATAGCGGCCTCTTCCCTTCAGGGGACAGGAATGCCCGGCAACTCGGAGGCATGGAGTTTGATAGCAACTGTACTCGTTTGGAGTCTTCCTCATCGATGACTGCTTTCCAGGCGGATTGAGAGTATTTGTCGCCGCCTCGTTTGGCTTCGATAATGGCAGGCACAAAGCACTGTCTGGCAACCAGTTCCAGGGAGAGCTTGGCCACCTCGCCCCAGAAACGGAGAGAGCTGCCGAAGGCCACTCCTCGGGGATGCTCGCCCGGCAGGGAAACCAGGAAATCCAGGGCATCACCCGGGCCGAGAGGCAAGGTGTCAATATCCCAGGGAGTTAAGACAATTTTGCCCTTATCTTCGATACCCTCCTCCCGAATTAACTCCGGGGAAGGCAACGGGCCCTTTCGGGTGGATGGCAGAAGAACCGGCATAACTGCCGGGCTAGCGCTATCTCCAATTGAGGAGAGGTTGCCGGCTGCTTCCCTTAGCGGATCAATGGCTAGTGCGAAGGGATGCCGTCGTGGCTTTTTGGACTCCCGTACTCGGCCTCGGGGTGTGCCGGGTGGCGGGGTGGAGGATTCCGCCCACAGATGAAGTTTGCCGGCGGCGGCATTATCCCATAGTGCATGTAAGACTATCATGCGTGGTCTCCAAGATAGGGGGTCAAGTCTTGCAATCCAACATTAGTTTCTGATAGACTACCTTCATGACCATGCCCACCATACCTCACCGCGGCGCAGTTGCCACGACTACTTGGACAAAATCTCTCCAGCCAGAACTATCTGGGCCTCTCCCAGTT
>JALPXT010000072.1 GCA_023271485.1 Dehalococcoidia bacterium
GGGAGGCTAAAGCCCAGCGCATCTCCACCTTCTTGCCATGACCTTTCTGATCCACTTCCTGTAAGCGCACCTTGGTCCCATCAACCATCAGGAACCGGTAGGGAACTTTCCTCAAATCTGGCCAATCGCACCTATCCCGGGCAAATACCTGAACCTGCCTGTGAAGAGTGCTTTTGCTCATATCCGTCCCTAGAATCCTGTCCACCTCCTTCACGGTCTTTCTATACGATAAGTGACAAACAAGCCCTATTCCTCCCTCACCAGTCTCTATCATATGACGGCGATAACGAGGTAGACCTATGGTCTCGGGTAGTGGAGTCAGCGTCTGCCGAGTTTCTTTATCCCGGACCCTGGCCATCTGATAGCGAAATAATCCATAAGCAGTGCGTATCTGTCGGTGACTCGTCGGCCGACCATTTCTTACATATCGCTGAGGAGATGCCTTTTTCAACTCTGCAATGGCCTTTTCCTCTACCGCAGAGAATATCGCTTGCAGTATTCCAAAAAAGAGTTGCGGCATGAATTTCCTTAACTGGTATAACAAATTGTTGATTTTCATCCCTTCTTGTGGTACCTTTACAGTGAGCTTGAGGTCTATCTGGATCTCAGCCATCGGGTTCCTCCTTTGTTTCTGTTGCTGTTTCATTCAACAGAATAGAGGAACCCGATTCTCTTATCAAGGCCCTTCAATCCCGACGCCCCCTATGCCTTGTGGAAATGCCATGATTGACGCTCCTGGGGAAAACCTGATGGACAGACAGGCTGCCCACAGGTTTACCCCATCCGCTTGGAAAAGTCTTCGACTTTCCCACAATCACTTGGATAACTGCTCCGCAGTTACCCACATTCCCACAAGGCCGATTATTACTAATTCAATAGGTCAAAGAACTAAAATCATACAAACTTGGGACAAAGCCTAAACTTGAAACAAATAGTACCTTTGAGGAGGTAAGGTAAGGATGGACGAGAAGATGATAAGTTACTACGAAGCAGACCTTGAAGCAGACCTTGAAGCAGACCTTGACCAAGAGTATAAGACATTAACGAAGAAACATAAAACCATAAAGGACGACTTGGAGACTAACCTATCTTCATATTTGAAGGAAAAGAAAGCTGAACCCGTTACTATTCAGGGCCCGTATGGTTCAGGCAAAACCCAGCTTCTGTATCATCTATTTAAGTTTACTTGGGAAAAGGGCGGCATCGGTATATATGTGCACTTAGAGAAAATCATTCCAAGTCAAGAAATGGGTGCTTCGGGCTATGCTGATTATCTCAAGGAGCTTCTGAACAAGGAGATAGACCTGCTTAGAAAAGGTGAATCAGAATTAATGATGGGTAAAGTCAGAGATTATGCGGTTAATCATATGAGGGAAGTGAGTAACAGTGACAATCCTATTATCGTTTTTGTCGATGAAATTGAACAGCAATATAAGTTATTAGACGAGAGAGTCACGACAGATGACCATAGCCCAATGAGGGAGGTTATGGCAAGAGTTAATAGGGGAGATGCTGGTTTTCACATGGTTCTTGCCTTTGCTCCAGTTTCCTTTTATGAGTTTAGTAAAGGGGAAGCTCAAACTGGTAGATTTCTCCCTAAAGTATTGCCTATAGTGCAACCTAAGACCTTCAGAAAAGTTTTTGGAGAAATTGGCAATCTTGTCTGGTGGATAGGAAAAGGAAGATACAGAGGCGTATCAAGAACACAGCATATTTTCAGGGTTAATGTCCCTAATATTAACGAGATCTCTAAAAAAGAGCTTCAAGATGTGTGCCGTAATATTGGTTCAATTGGAGGTGTTCCGGCTTTAGATTTTGAAGGGATCGAAAAAATTGATGATTTTAATAATTTCAAAAGTTTTCTTATCCAGTTAGAGCCAAAAGGGGAGGGGGGAGAAATATATAGTGGGAAGAATATGAAAGTCGTCAAGAAATGTCGCATATGTGACACTAAAAACCACGATCTGAATAATATTCTCGAGAAATCGCTGAGAAGTTCGGGAGCCTCGAAAGTAACAGATATTGCGTATTACCTTTCAGTTCTCCTCGATGCCCTCTCCACTTCTGACGGTAGAATGCCTATATTCACTGACTGGGACGACTGGGAAGAGCTGTTTAACATGACTGAAGATGTCATCCTTGAATTCGAAGGAGAAGCTAATTTGCCAGCGGAGGACTTAAAGAGGCTTCGAGATGAAGTTTCAGATTTTTCTTATAATATTCGCCGCAATGCAGAAAATGCAATTCCTTCGGAAGAAGCCTACTACTGCATAACCCCTAGTTTTCTTCGCACTCTTTTTCCCTTCCCAATAAGCTCTCCTAGCCTTACCCCGAAGAAGATAGAAGAGCAAAGAGAAAACTTAGGAGATCAGACGTACCTAGGGAAAGAAGAACGGGACGGCATTTCTGTGTTGTTCTTTTTGAATGAGGATAAAATAAGAAAATACCTGGTTCAAGAAAGCAAAAGCTTTCTAAAGGAAACGAAAGCGTTAGTTGCAGTTAATTTGGGTAAAGAAGAGGAATTTGATATACCAAAATTAGCAGAATGGCTACAAAAAGAACGACGGTTAAAGGTAATCACTCCACGTGGAGTTCTTTCGGATTTCCTTGTAAGCTTTTTCTACTGGATAAGAAACGAAAGCCAAGAAAGCCTTCCGGTAGCTAGACTATCTGAGAAACTGGTGGAGAATCAATCGATCCTGGAAAAGGATAAAGCAAGAAAAATTGCATACTACAGCTCCAGAGTTAAAGAATACCTCGATAGTGAATTACCGAAGCCCCCTCCGGCGAAGTATATATTGAGAGATAAGACTGGTTTTGACCCTAAGATAGGCTTTGCATCAAGAGTTATGGGCTTTGCTTTTGTAGACAACAAAAATGATTGGGAGGCTATATATAAATTCAGGAACGAGTTTGAGAGCACACAATTTGTGCAAGCAGAAAGTTCCAAAAAACAGACTGGTGTGCCAACCGCCCTTCAAAATCTTGTAATCGAAGATAGAAAGACGAAAACCATTTCAACAGGTGCTGTGTTAAGAAGGGTGAACGATAGCTTTGGCAAGCATCTTGCAGATTTAAAGGACGTAGTGGAAGAAATAAGCAGGGATGAGTTTGTGACAATTCCTGCAGAGGAGGATTCTAAACTCATATTTGAAGGTATTTTTCTTTATCTCAAAGAATGGGAAGACCCAAGTAAAGCAGCGGAAAAGTTCCAAGAAGAAAAATCTAATTGGGACGGACTTATAAGCCGAATCAATAAACTATCTGCAAAAATAGAAGACTTTGAAAAGTCAACAGACGGAAACATCCCTTTAACTCATAGTTTAGAGGCAGATAAAACTAAGATAGCGCATATTGGAAAGATTTTAGGTGAATACCAAACCAAGACTTCGCCTTATACAAAATTTCTCCTCTCTGAATTCATAGATAAAACTATAGAGGTGGTGGAGCCAAAGCTAAATCAAATCGACAAAAACTTTGAGGGATTCCGGTATAGCGTGGGAGACGAAATAAAGAGGTATAAGGTAAACCTCGGAAACATTGAATCTTTTGACAAGGATACTTTTGAGTGGATAGATAAGAGTAAAGACGAAACCCAAGAAGAATTTCAACAGAAATTCGAGAAGGAGTGTCAGATCTTCACTAAGGGCGGGGAAATAAGTTTCGAGAGTATTCCGGATGTCACTATATTTATTGAGAATGTGGGAAGAATTGCCACTGAGCTGCAAATATTAGGGGAGATAAATGAAGACATAAAGCAGTGTAAAACAAAGGCTGAAGAAATTAATGACAAGTTGAGAAGATGGGAGGCAAAATAAAATGTTATCAAGCCACGCTGACCTTAAGGAAATAAAAAGGAAACTCGATACGTGCGCTGAGAAGCTTGAAGACATTGAGCCTGGAGAGAAGGGAAAATATGAGAATCCCCAATACCGTTTGTGGTCTGGAGACGCAAAAGATTTGGAAGGATTTTCTGTTAGGTTAGAAGAGTGGTTAAGTCAACCAGATGTGGCTGAAGCTAAAAGATATTTGTCGGATCTTAGAAAATGGTCAGAATCACCGGAGAAAGTCTCCCTGGAGGAAATAGAGGGGGATTGGAGATTCCTTTCCAATAATGTTGAGGAGATGAAAGAGATACATAAACAAACAGGAGATATTGGATACGAAAGCATTAAGAAGAAAATCTCAACTTTGGTTCTTAAGAGGATCGTCGAAAAAGACATAGAACGTGCAAACAATTGGGCAATTAATGCTAATAAGTTTGCTAAGTGGTTAAGACAAATAGAAGACAAAAAAGTGGAATCTAAATTAGCGGAAGAAGTCAAAAAGGACGCTGTTAAAGAACTTTTGAAGATAAGCAGTTTTGATAAAGACAACAAAGACTCAATAGAGAAATACCAAGAGCTAATAAATAAGGCTGAAGATATAGTTAAAAATAAGCCAGCGGAAATTGCAGAAAGAGCCATTTTAAAGACATACCGGACGAGCAAGGAAGTTAGAACAAGCCTTTCTACAATAGGTGTAGAAATAGGAAAAATTAGGACCTTTTTAATCGATCTAGAGTGGGTTAAGGAATTCACTAACCCTAAAGATTACAGCAGGTTATGGATTGAAAAGCAGACCGCAATAAAAAAGAACGATTTAGAAAGCATTGCCGAGGCATTAGAAAGTACACGGCAAAGGGCTAATGAATGGAAAAAGGCTCATAAAAGAGAAATAGATCGTGCTTTCATAAGAATTGAAAGGATGTCAAAGAGTGTAGAAAAAGACGAGATAGAGGAGGAAGTTACTTCTTTAAAGGAGAGAATACGAAGCATTGACTGGAATAAACCTGATTTAGAATCACTTTCTGAAGTTCTATCTCAGATGGGTGGGCTAAGAAAACAACTACGAGATGAACTTATTGCAAGACTCCAAAATGAAGATGCCGTCTTAATGATCGAAGAGCCTGAAATCATTGAAGATTTAGGTATGATGAAGGGTTGGGATCTCGAAAAGTTTATCAGGGTATTAGAGATTGTTTTACGTAACGGTCTCATTGAAATAAGGGTGGTGGAGGAAAATGAAAGAAAAAGACGAGATGGAATTTCATAGGAAAATGCAAGAGATTGAGGGTAAATATGAGGTTAAAACTGATTGGGGCAATATAGTTATAACTTTAGATGTTATACCTAATTACGCTGGAGGAAAAGGGCGTCCTGATGAAATTCTCGTAGTAAAACTTGATTTTGCTATTTTAGGCACGGATGTGAAACTATCTGTTCCAGTACTTATCGAAGTAGCAACGAAAGGCGGGTGGAGCGGTGACGCAAAAGTTGACCTTGAAAAATTCTGTGAAAGAACTATTTCGGGTGAGCAACAGAGTTACCTTGAGATTCCTATGATTGTTGTGGGGGGAGATAGTTATAAAAAACTGGAAAGCAAAAAAGGGCAATTAACTGCCCGCTTTAATATAACGCAAGTGCCAAAGAGGGTGGTTAAATGACCCCCGTTAAAAAATTGCAGAACTTCGCACAACAGCGGATAAAAGGGAAATCAGAGATTTCCCCAAATTGCCTTCGGCAACTTCTTTTATCCGCAAAACGTTAGGCGCAATGCCGGGCCTAAGTAGGAAGAGGTTGATGAGGATATAGCGCATTATGCTGGTACAGGAATCGGAGAACGCCGCCAGTAGTGGAGTGCCAGGATTTAAGGGGGCAAGATGAGATTTGCAACAATGACTGAGGATGGAAAATCTTGCTTCCAGAAGAATTGGCAGGAAAGCTTAAGTCGTCTCAGAGATTTGCCGTAGTCGAAGATGGAGAAAGAATTATCCTGAATCCGATAAGAATCCCTCATGCCGATGAGATTGCCAAAAGGGTCAAAGGGCTCTCTCCACCAACTTTGGAGGAAATCTCTGAGGAAGTCCATCAATATCGGAAGGAGAAGAGGGATGGATGGTAAAGGTTGTCCTGGACACGCCCCGAGAGTTCCTTGATGAGATAATGACTGAACGAACATGAGCAGGGGGTCAAGGCTCAGTTGGGGGATCGCCGGATTGTCAGGGTGATATATGTGGCGGGACGTTTGGTGAACATTGTGGTAAAATGAAATTGCAGAACATGAAAAGGAGTTTTTGATGCGTTCTGATCTTATCGGCAAGATTGAGAAGGCCCATCGCTACGCCGGGGAGCGGGATCGAATCAACATCCGGGATTTCAATGTGGATTTCCGAGGCGAGCACGGCACCTACACGACCGGTTACAACGGCGGGGAGTGGCATTGTGCCTGTAACTTCTTCGCCAAATGGGAGACCTGCAGCCACGTCATGGCGATGCAGAAGATCCTCGGAAATATGCTCCCTGAGGAAGCTCGCTCCTCGTTTGACTAGCACCCCAGGGATACCAGCGGTATGTAGAGGGCGTTCGCGGAGGCAGAAGCCGCCTTCGCTCTAGTTTACCTTTGAGTTCCCAGTCCTCTCCCTGGGTCACCACAGGGGATTGAGGCGAATATTTCACAGGCAAGTTTCCGCTTTATCCGGAAATCGACGAAATTCCCGGGGGGGGTTTTATGGGAGCAAAATCTTTGCTAACCAACGCCTCCCCGATTAGCTGAAATCCCTCAGGCCACAGGTCGCACCGGTGGTGGGACAGCAAACCCACAGCCTGATCAAGTCATCCGAGAAGGACGACATCGCGCAGGCTTTGTCGTTTCACATTCCCCAAGAGTACGTCTCGCACACTGGGACAAGGCAAAACGTCTCCT
>JALPXT010000073.1 GCA_023271485.1 Dehalococcoidia bacterium
TGGGTTTGGAGGACAGAACGCCTGCGTGGTCTTCCGAAGGTTTGAGGAATAACCGTTCACCCGGCAAGCTAGTCGGCAGTTGCTAGTCGGCAGTCGTGCCTCCCTTTGCGGCTTTCCGAGGTGTGAAGGAATCCTTTCCTTCACTGACTGCGGAGGGAAAGGATTCCCTGACAGTTTATAAGCAAAGTCTCTAAAATCATCCTTAACTGAATTGCGCGCTGTGTATGTTCAGTCTGACGATTGGTCTTTAGGTCTCCGCTGTGCTCCGAGCCAGTAAAGATATCCAGCTAGCAGTAGAATGCAGGACAGCCCTATAAAAACCACGTTCCAAGGCATATCTCTTATATGGTCAAGCATCAAAAGTTCAAGATTGCGAGAAAGAAATGCAATAGCAGCAGCAGTAACGAGTGCGCCGACGATAGCTAAGATTAACACAAGGTAACTATAGAAAGTCACACTCTCCATATCGACAGGGTTAGCCCCCCGGTTTGCCAAGTTGTGTCGTGCTTGCTTAATTATATGCAGATGATTGAGGACGACGTAGCCGGTGATTATTAGAACTCCCAACCCTAACATTTCATAGAAACCGGGACCTGTATTGAATCCCGATCCTAAAATGCCGAGCCAGTTCACGATATTGTAACTTAGGGTGGGAGGCAGCGGCAGTGAGGTGACAACCCAAGCGAAAATGCCAAGCCAGTCCACGGTATTGTAACTTAGAAGGGAAGGCAGTGATAACGAGGCGACCCACTGGACGAACTCGTCGCTGGGACCACCTCTAAAGGTTATGTTGAATACGCCGACAACGGATAACAGTCCCCAGAGTATAATAGGGATATAGTATATAGGAAGATTGACAGCTTCCCCAAATTCCTTGACCCAACTATAGATACCGGAGTTGATGAAGGCATAGGTGCCACTACCACTAAGGGCAGCAATCAGCATCAGTTCGACGATGCTAATCACAGTAATATGAGACCTCATTTTGTCTTTACCTGCCTCAGTAAAGTTGTGCTGAAGTTCTCCTGTCTGGGGTTCCATTCCAGGATAGAGGCGCCCATTCGCCGTAGCTGTTGTACCAGAGGTCTGGTCTTAAGCTGCAGCATTAGTGCTGTGTTATCATCATACTGGTCTAGCCTGGGGATGACATGGTAACCAGCTACACTGACCACCATCACTGGCAGTTTGCGCCGCCTTCGACCACGGAGCTGGCGCAGTTTGGTGACACCGGGCACTACAGTGTCACTGTAATTACTATCCAGCCTGGTGATTATGATACATAATGGATTATACCCCAGGAGATAACGGCGGCATTTCTCAATAGCTCTGGGAAATTCATCAAACTGATCGGTGGTCTTTAATTTAATTAATCCCTGAGATATCCTGAGGAATTGTTTTTTGCCGGCATCGGGATAGAAGAGTTTATTTCCGTCGTTATAGATATACATACCCACGCGATAGCCACGATCTATGAAATAATAGACCACACCGTTAGCTGCTTCCAGGCAATATTCAAAGGCATTTTCGATATCAGTGCCGACTTCCAGAGATGAGGAAGCGTCCAGGAAGAGCCAGACGGCTTTCTTACCTTCTACCTCATATTCGTTGACGAGGGGCCAGAGTTGACCTTGAGCAGCCCTGCGTGCAGTGGCTTTCCAGTTGATGTTCTTGACTGGGTCGCCGTGGACATAGCTCCTGATCTCCCGAAAATCGGTGGTGGCCACTCCTATCTTCGCGATGTCGATCACCGGGAAGGGGGAGGTGGCAATGCCGGGCACACCTCTTATCCGCCTCAAGTTCAGAATTTTGGGCTGCACCAACAGCTCTACAGGTTCTCCCAGTATGCCTTGCCGTGTTTGTGTCAGCCCCAAGGGATGACGAGCTTCCCACTTAACCGGGGGCAAGATGTAACTACCCCGTTTGACACAGCGTATCTTGTAGGAGAAGGTAAAGGTTCGGGAACGCCAACCTTTCCAGTTGACCTTCAGGTTATTGCCGTCGGCTAGGACAAAGTGTCCGGGTAGCTCTTGAAAGAGTGAGACGACGCCGAAGCCATCGCTTACAGTGACCTCCCAGGCAATCTCTACCACATCTCCCAACCAAATGAGAGATTTGATCTCACTGGCACGGATACTGAGGCGTCTTGGTGGCTCAGTAAGAAGCCCGATAAGGAGCAGGCTCAAGGGTATCAGGCTCATAGCCAAAATAATCAGGTTACCTACGAGTAACCCAGCTAACAACAGACCTGTAAAAAGAGCTATTAACTTGGTGGAATGTGTGGTCAGCATTATTTTACCTTGGAGAGAATTCTATGGGTGCTGGAATACCTTCTACAATTTCTTCAACCACCTGATTTGGACTGAGTCCCTCAAGAGACTCCTCGATGTTAAGGATAATGCGATGTGCCAGAGTATCTATGGTAAAAATTTTCACATCGTCGGGAGTCACGAAGTCTCGCCCATGGATGAGAGCCATAGCCCGGGAGACCTTAAGTAAGGACAGGCCACCCCGCGGACTCGCTCCTATCTCTATCTTGGGATGCTCTCTGGTGGCTCGTACTACCTGGCTTACGTAATCGAGGATGGATTTGTCTATATATATTTGGTGCTCCACCAACTCTTGGAGAGCTGAGAATTGCCCGGCAGAAATAATAGGCTTAACGTCTATGGTGGGGTCATCTTTGTGCCACTTTATGCGGCGTGTCAGAATGGTGCTTTCCTCTTCTAGAGACTGGGCGTAACCAGTGGACATCTTGAGCATGAAACGGTCCAGTTGAGCTTCAGGGAGGGGATAGGTTCCTTCTTGCTCAATAGGATTTTGAGTGCCTAACACGAAGAAAGGTGGCTCCAGAGTGTTGGTTTCACCATCTATGGTGACCTGGTGTTCTTCCATTGCCTCCAGTAAGGCTGCCTGTGTCTTTGGGGGTGTGCGATTGATCTCATCGGCTAGCAACACGTGGGTAAAGATAGGCCCTCTGACCAGTTCGAATTGAGAGTCTTGCTGTCGCCATATCCTGGTGCCTACAATATCGGCGGGAAGAAGATCAGGAGTAAACTGGATGCGGGTATATTTGCAGCCGATGACCTTGGCAAAAACCTTGGCTAGCAGGGTCTTGCCCAGACCAGGGTAGTCTTCGAAAAGGACATGACCATTGGCCAAGCCGGCTGCCAGAAGCTTTCGTAGCAGCAGCTTATTTCCCACAAAAACCGCAGCCACAGCCTCCACAATCTGTTCGCAAACTCCATTGGCTTCAACCAGGCTTACTTTCTTCATACGTCTGCTCCTTTCATTTGTTGGTATGCGGGGTAGACAATAGTTTTCAGATTTTCTATTATTCCGTCGAGAATACGCTGGCGATTTTCCTGGTTCTGTCCTAAGATACGCCGCTGCTCCCAACCGAAGGCAAACCAAGGTAGTCCCGTGTCGTGGTGGTTTATAAGGGGATGCAGGATTCGATTTAGTTCATCTATATGGAGTCCGTTGTCGTTCAGGAGCAGCGTCAGATAAATAAGGAGAGCGTCCCGGTCACCTTCCCTTACGAAGCGCTGCTGGATGTTACCCAGATGGATGAAATCCAGGCCTTGCCGGTTAGCTATCTGCTGCTCGTGTTTTTGCCAGTCGGCTTCTTGAAGTAATATCGAGTAACGTGTTTGGAGACCTGATCTGATGCCGGCGAAGAGTCGCCAGGCCGCGAAGCATACTACAGCCCATTCGATAAGTGGGGCATGAGGGAATATGCCAACGATAGCGGGACGAACAAAGAGGATATAAGTAGCTATCAATGCTCCCAAAATGAATTTTCCGCGTTGGGACTGCCTCAGCCAACGGGAAGCATCGGCTATGAAAGGATTCTTGAGCTTCTCGCCATAAGTACCGACGTTGGATATTGCCATCGCAAGCATCCCTGCAAGAAGAACCAGCCCCAGCTTGTTCATAGGAGCCCAAAAGCCGGAGAAGGCCGCCAGAACCTGCCACAGACTATAGCCGACAAGGAATTGCCCCAAGGCATTAGCTGGGGGATAAACTTGTCGCCCCCATGGCAATTCGGTGAAGAGGCCTGCCAGCTTACTCAGAGTGTAACCGATGAAGAATAGAATGACATAACCAGTGGTGTTGCTCAATGTAGAGAATAACCATTCGAATCCTTCCAGTGCCGGGATACGGGTGAAGAGCATAGCCTTTCCCAGAACATGGTAACAGAAGAAAGAGAAGGCTATCCCGTTGAAAACATAGGCAGCAGCCTGTCCAAAATATGAGGGTAGATAAGAGGGTAAAAAAGTATTGCTCAGGCGAGAAAAGAGACGGAAGATATAGTAGCCCAGGAGCGCGACCATCAGAAAACTCAGATCCAGGCCCAATTTGCTGGAAACGGGCCCGGTAGCGGACAAAAGATAAATGACTACTCCGCAAGCTACCGCGGTGAAAAGTAGGGGTCGTATAGCTTGTCCGACACTAGGTTGATAGCTTTCCTGGGAGCTTTCCTCCATGCTCTCTTATCTCCTTCTGCGCCAGATACATCACCCGGTAATTGCTCCTCTTTATAGTATGAAGGCTATAGTCTGTCTCTTCAAAACAACTTATGACCTTGTCCAATTCTCCCTCAGGTATACCCTTACCGGCATTGAGCGCCTGGTATTCTATCTCGCGCGGTGTTGATTCCATACTGAGCTCGATGCCCAGGTCACGAAGCCATTTTACCAGCATCTTGAAGAGGTTAACTATCTCCTCTCGATAATCCACAATACGAAGTGTACGTCGTGCCGAAATATCCTTGATGCCAGGCTCTTCCCTCAACCTAACCAGCAGCTCATGTTGCCCCTTCTCGGCAAAGGTGTAATGTAATTGAGCCGTGCCACTTTTGTCCGTGGTTAGTTGGGCTATAAGTTCACTGCCAATATAGACCTCTAGCGGCCTGTCTGCAAGTCTATCACCTTGAGGGCTAGTCAGACGGCAGACTATTTCCAGATCATTGTCCAGACCCCAGACATCAGGAAAGGGGCTCTTAATCTGGGGAAATTCTATGTTGAGGGAAACCTCACGACCTGGTTTCTCTATTTGAGGCAGCGGTGTAGCTTGAGTTTCTGCTGTAGCCTGTACGGCTATGGGAGCCAAAAGCAGGCGACGTTGCTTTTGCCGCCAATATATGAAGAAGCCGGCGATTCCAGCCAGGGCAAGAGTCAAAACTATTATTAAGTATGACCAGGGGAACCCGCCCGGTGCCGGAAAAACTTCAAGCTCGGTTTTAGTGCTGGATTCCCAGTAAAAGGGGATGCTGGAGAATCTAGCTTCTATTTGATAGTGCCCCACTTCGTCGAAGGTGTGCTCAACCTCGAATGAGCCTTCTTCATCAGTGGTTATTGTATCTCCCACAGATTCGCCGTCAATAAGTATTTCGATCTCATGCCCTGGCAGAGGCATATCGGTTATAGTCTCAAACAGGGAGCCCACTATTAGAACTTGCCCACCAACTGTTGCTCCTGCCGCGTCATCTGGGCTTATGACGTCTAGCTTGATATCGGTGGGAGTCAGTACTTGAAACACCACTTCCTGGCTTGATTCAAGATAGTAATCTGTGCCAGCGAAACTTGCTTTAACGGTGTAAGCGCCAGCATCGTTGAGGACTTCTTCCCATTCAAAGTGGCCATCCTCGACGGTGATTAACTCCGCAACCTTTTTATCTGCCAGATAGATATCAATCGGCTGCCCTACGAGTGGCCGGCCGAATTCCTCGCTAAGATTCCCCTTGATTATTATGGGCTCTTGTACTTTCACTCTTGAAGGCTCCACCTGTAAACTGAGATTGGTAGCGGTGACCACTTTTATTATGTGGTTACTCCAGGACTCCTGGTATTGCAGACTACCTATATAGTATGCCAAGACACGATAATCTCCTACATCTTCTTCTGCAAAGATGATGGCTTCAATGTCGAAGTAGCCTTTAGAGGTTATCCCCTCGCCTATCAGCAAACCGCCCTCGGTTTCCTTTTGGGAGTTAAGAAAGACCTTCACCCACTGTCCATCAAGAGGACTGCCATCCTCAGTTTGCACGGTGCCCTGAATATTGAAGCTATGTCCTTTTTTGACGACGGGGCTCACGGAGGTTATTTTGGTTATGGTAGGCAGGCGATCAGGATGGCTGCCGGTGGCATCGAAGGCATACCACCCCACGCCCCCCTTGAACTTGACCTCAGACCAGACATGAGTTTGGTCAGCATAAACTCGTTGCTTTTCCATCTGGGGTGTAATGTAAAAGCCGGCTACTAATCTTGCGGGAATGCCTACAGAACGACTTAGGACGACAAAGGCTGAATTATAATTAGCACAGCACCCTCTTTTCCCCTCAAACAGGAACCAGTCGTTGGGTTCCCAGCCCTCTGGGGCACG
>JALPXT010000074.1 GCA_023271485.1 Dehalococcoidia bacterium
TGCAATATTTTCTGCAATTAGCTTTGTGTTTCCCTCAAATGAATAGAAGATTACCAATATTTTCATGAGTTTTTCTCCTTATAGCAACATGCTCACTTGCCCGCCTTAAATCTGCCGTCTACCTTTATTGATGGCTATTAGCTTGAATATACAACAAAATCCATCGACGAGGTGCGGGTCAAAGAGGAGCGTTTGATTAAGTGCTCTTGGGTCCCGTCCTGGCTTTGTTCCTGTGCCGAATGACCGGCGCCAACGCTCTAAGTGCCTCATTCACTGACGCACTATCCGGGAATACGTCGAGAACGTCGTGTTCGACCAGTACCACGTTTGAGCCCTCTGCGTAACGTGCTGCGGTGACACCACGCACTGCCCTAGAAAAGTCGTATTCAGGCCGCATGGTGTCGTGCTCATTGAAATGCCGAGCAGTAGATACCGCTCCTCCTCAAGAGAATGATCCGGGTCTTTCATGAGAAATGCAAGTGGGTCGCCAAAGACAGTCGATCCCTCCTCGAACGGGATTCCGTGCTTCCGGAGGTTCGATTCCGCCTTATCGGATCCCAATCGAATACGTATTGCACTTCATCTTCTCATGACCATGAATATTGGCATTCAGCACCCAACGGGCGCGAGATGAGCGGAACCCTCGTCGAGCGGGCCGCCACAGGCGTTTCTTCATTAGGGTTGGCATGATATGCCTCGAGGCGTTTTTCAAGTTCCTGCTTATGCCAAGCAGGCAATTCCACTGCTTCTGGCATTTCAGCGATTGAATCCCAGATATCTTCAACCAAGTGCGCTGCTCAACTGGCATTTCTGCTATATCTGATGCGGATATTGTTTTCATCGGTTGTGCCTCCGAAGACGTCTATTTTGATTTTATTGCCGAACGTCGCAAATCACCGGCAGCAAAAAGCGCCGCTTCGCTCTGCTTTTTGCCGTCCGAGTGCATTTGCCTTGTTATGATGTCATTAATTATCTGCTCCTATTTGCATACCGCAATTTGGACATGAATAGCGATAGCCGCTCTTGAACATAAAATACAGAATGCCGGGCAATAGAAAGAACAAGCACAGTATCAGTCCGACGATGACACTTCCTCTTGCGGTCTTCTTTGGTTTTCCCTTGTACCCGCAATTCGGATTGGGGCAGATCATTTGGTTCATAATTTTCTCCTTTCATCATAACAATCATTAGGCGGAAACTTTCCGCCTAACTCTCTTGTGGGTTTGCGGTATAGGGAAGAGTCCGTACAATGCAAGTGGGGCGGCAGCTCGTGGGAACATCCCCAAGCCCCTGCCATTGTTTTACATAGTATACATCAAGTCCGAGTCCCGGTCAAATTCTGAACGGGACTGATGCAACGACGGCCCAACAAACAGTCCGACCAATGCTCAAGCAGTATGAGGAAACGCTTCGGAGTATGAGGCGGCCGGCTACTGCAACGACTTCTCGTACCATAAACTGGTAGTTTGAACCTTGAATCCCAGAGACTGGTATAGAGCGCAGGCCACCGTATTCTCGCTGTCTACCGTCAAGTCAACAGATTTGAGCTTTTTGCCCGCAAGATAGCGTAATCCCGCAAGCAACACCCCTTTCCCCACCCCCCTTCCGCGGTGCCCCGGATGGACGCCGGTCATGTAGATGCGCCCTTTGCCCTCGCCCTCGGCGAACTCTATCCTGGTCCAACAGTAGCCGATAGGTTCCCCGTCCTCACAGATCAGGATGACGTCCTCGGGATCGGCGAGACTGATAAGATACGCGATTTCGTCCGGCGTGTTGGGGTTGTATCCCCAGGTACCCGTGAAGGCAAGATTCTGAATCCAGGCGAGTTTCTCCTCCTCACCACGCTTCAGGTGACAGCATGAGGATGACCAGTGATCTGTATCTGGAAAATCAAGACCACGAAGGTCAAGCGACAGCTCAAGAAAGCGTCGCACGAGGGCAAATCCGAGCTTAGATAGCAAATTCGCGGCGCCGGGATTATTCTGCAGAATGTTGACATGAGCCACCCTGGCCCCTGACTCTGACGTAGCGTGCATGGCGCGGGCAAGGAGTGTAGTAGCTAAACCCCTTCGGCGATGTTTAGGATGCACCAGACAGTCCAGGATAACCCGTCCGATTTTGAGCTCCGGCGTGACCTCCAAATACCCAACGATGCTGCCGGCTGTCTCAACTACAAAGAGATGTTGCTCAGGGTAAAAGTTAGGCCGGCTCAGGCGTTCGACTATGAGTTGCGCTGAGGCCAGACGCTCGGTTTGGGCCAGATGAGCGACTTCGAGGTTCAGTCGAACGTAGCTCTCAAAATCACCTGAGCGGTAATTCCGGACTATGTAAGGTTGAACCTCTTGGGTCACAAGCACCCCCAAGCGACATTGTAACATGTCAACAGATATTATACAATCGTATTTGGCTCCGCCGAATGGCAGACGCCAAGCTGCAATCAGGAGGACAGTTTATGAGAGTCAACTCGACTCATGCCCTGGTAGTTACCCCGCATCCGGATGATGCCGAATATGGCATTGCGGGAACAGTGGCTCGATGGACCGCCGAGGGTAAGGAAGTCGTGTACGCGGTGTGCACCAGCGGAGATAAAGGCACCAACGATGTGAAGATGGACCCAGAGGAACTAATGAAGACTAGGGAGCAGGAGCAGCTTGCAGCGGCCAGGTTGCTGGGTGTGAGGGAGGTGATATTCCTGCGCTATCCCGATCAGGGTTTGGAGGATACACCTGAGTTCAGAAAGGACATCGTCCGCTTGATACGGAAGTTCAAGCCGGAAATAGTGGCCACGTCAGATCCGCACCGTCGTTATATCTGGCACCGTGATCATCGAGTCGTTGGTCGAGTCACCCTCGATGCGGTCTTCCCATTTGCCAGAGATCATCTTTCCTATCCCGATTTACTCCAGGAGGGACTTAAACCCCATGCAGTCAAGGAGGTGTGGTGCTGGGGCCCCGAGAATCCCAATTATCGCTCCGACATAACGGAAACCTTCGACCTGAAGATGGCTGCCCTGCGCTGCCATGACAGCCAGGTGGGACATTTCCCGTCACCGGAGTGGGAAGATCGGCTCTGTCAAAGGTATCGACAGTTGGCCGAGGAAGAGGATTTCGAATTAGCCGAGGCCTTCCACCGGGTGGAGATATTATGGTAGGCCGCGATGCACGGAGCTACGACGATAACCAGAGCACATCGCCGCACAGGCCGGGATCGTGTTGCCGGGAGGAGAAGACAGCGAATTCCTCCTTCACCTTCTCCACGATTATTGAATCGCCGTGTCCGGGGTAAATTCGGGTATCATCGGGGAGAACCAGTATCTTACTGGCGATGGATTGGATTATCACTTTGAAATCCCCCGGTGACCCGGTCTTGCCTGGTCCGCCGGGGAAGATGGTGTCCCCTGATATCAGGTGTCGGCCTATCAAAAGACATATACTTCCTGGAGTGTGCCCGGGGGTGTGTAGAACCTTGAGTTCCATGTTCCCGAACGCTATCGTATCGCCGTCATTCAGCAGCACATCTGGTGCTATGGGCAATCCTTCAGCCTCTGAACGATGGACAGCCACGGGGATATCAAGCATGGACTTTACTTCAGGAAGCGCCCCCAGATGATCCATGTGGGTATGGGTGATCAATATGCATTTCGGCCCAGTGTCCTTCAATGCCTTCAAGATGTCGTTTGCCCGCGCCGGCGCATCCACCAGCACGCTGTCACCGGTCCTCTGGCAAATCAACACGTAGGCATTGGTGCCGAAAGGCCCCAATTCGAGCCTCTCTATTCGCACAATATCATCGCCGATCATCGGTGTCATCCCCGAATACCATCAATCAGGTTAAACCCTATCGGACGATAACCCGCTGAAGAACAACCTCCTCCAGCGGAACGTCTCGCGGGCCTGTTTCAACAGCAACAATTTCATCCACGAAATCCATTCCGGAGACAACCCTGCCGAACACTGTGTGACCAGTATCGAGATGCCTATTATCGGCCACGTTAATAAAGAACTGGCTGCCATTTGTGTTTGGTCCCGCGTTAGCCATTGCGATTGTGCCTCTCAGATTGAAGTTTTCGTCGTGAATCTCGCAATCAAAGGTATGTCCCGGGCCGCCCGTCCCCCAGTCAGCCTTCAGAGCCTCATCCGCAGAATGGGGACAGCCTCCCTGAATCATAAAGCCTTCTATAACCCGATGGAACCTTGTTCCGTCGTAAAAGCCTTCTCCGGCAAGCGTCAGAAAGTTCTCCACCGTCCGGGGCGCTTTGGCGTGAAAAAGCTCGATTTCGATTTCGCCGAAATTGGTCTCCAGAATGACTTTCTTTGCTATTGGGTCCTGATTTACTGGCTCAGGTGGATCTCTCATAACGATATACGCTCCCACGGCTATAATAACCAGAATCAACCCGACGATGACTACCGTGAACAGGCTGAATCTTCTCTTTGGAGTAACTTTTCTCTTTCGTGTAGATTTCTTCTTTGACATTCTGTCTGCAACCCTCCTTTTCCCAATAGTTGCTCACCGTGCCATCTCCACCAGAATCGCCTTCTGGGCATGGAGCCGGTTCTCCGCTTGATCAATCAGCACCGACTGAGGGCAGTCTATCAGTCCCTCAGCGAACTCCTCGCCGTGATGCACCGGCATGGGATGCATCAGGATAGCGTCGGGCTCCGCCTGAGCCAGAAGCTCAAGCGTAACTTGGTAACCGGCGAAATCCCGGCGGCGCTTCTCACTCTCATTCTCCTGCCCCATGCTTGTCCAGACATCGGTGTAGACCACATCAGCCCCTTCAACCGCCACGTGCGGACTTTCGGCGAGCACCACCTGGGTTGCAGTCGCTACGGCGATTCGCCTCGCAACGCCCATGATCTCGTCCTGGATCTCATAACCCCTGGGGGAGGCGACTTTGAAATGCATTCCAATCAGAGCGCAGGCTAAGAGAAGGCTTGCCGCCACATTATTCCCATCCCCAATATAGGCCAGCGTCAATCCCTTAGGCTTACCTTTCCTCTCATAGATGGTCAGGAGATCGGAGATGGCCTGGCAGGGGTGCTCGCGATCGGAGAGACCGTTGATCACCGGCACAGTGGCGCAGCGGGCCAGGGACTCGACAGTTCGGTGGGCAAATGTCCGCGCCATGATCAAGTCGGCATAACGGCTGAGCACCAGAGCCATATCTTTCATCGGTTCTCTTTGGCCCAATCCGACTTCCCCCCCGGCGAGGTAGATGGCATGGCCGCCAAGTTGATACATGGCTACATCGAAGCTAACCCGGGTGCGCAGCGATGGTTTCTCGAAGATCATTGCCAGGGTCTGGCCTGCCAACAAGGGCTCAGTGCCCTTTCGCTTCATGGCCAGGGCATTATCCAGGATACGCTGAAGATCATCGCTGCTGAGGTCGGCTACTGAGAGCAAGTCCTTACTTTTCATATTACCTCTAGTATAAACCATTGAAATCCGATATGGCAAGTGGGTGGCCCTGCTCCGGCCACGATATGATATAATATATCGGAGATGAATTATCAAGCAGCTCTCGATTACATCTTGAGCTTTACCGATTACGAGCGCTGGCCTGGATTTGGGTATGCTGCCCGGTTTGACCTGCAGCGCATGGAGGACCTGCTTCGGCGATTGGGGTCACCACATCTGGGGGCCAGAACCGTCCACATCGCCGGCTCAAAGGGAAAGGGAAGCACCGCGGCGATGATCGCCTCCGCCCTTACCGTTGCGGGGTTCCGAACCGGACTCTACACCTCTCCACATCTGCACACCATGCGCGAGCGGATAAGGATTGACGGACAGTTGATCGCGGAGCACGAATTTGCCGGGCTTCTCTCTGAGATGAAGCCTGAGATCGAGGCGACAAATAGAGGCCAGACAGAAGAACTCAGCACCTTCGAGATCCTCACCGCCATGGCCTTCCACCATTTCCGGAAACAAAGGGCGGCCTTTCTGGTGGCGGAGGCGGGCCTGGGAGGGCGACTGGATGCCACCAATGTGGTTAGCTCAGAGGTGTGTGTTGTCACCTCGATAAGCCGGGATCACACCGCTGTTCTCGGCGATACCATCCCGCAGATAGCAGCCGAGGAGGCCGGAATCATCGAGCCCGGCGTCACCGTAGTCAGCTCTCCCCAGGTTGCGGAAGCAGCTAAGGTAATCCGCAAACTTTGCCTCAAGAAAGGGGCCGAACTCATCATGGGGGGCGAGGAGATAACCTGGCAGGGAAGAGAATCAAGCCTCGACGGCCAATCACTGGAAGTGAGGGGGAGAAAAGGCGAGTACCACCTTACCATCCCATTACTTGGCGAGCACCAGATCGAGAATGCGGCCACAGCGGTGGCTGCATTGGAAGCTCTTGATATCGGGAAAGACCACATTACCTC
>JALPXT010000077.1 GCA_023271485.1 Dehalococcoidia bacterium
TGATCGACTGAGCCTGCCGGCGACCGGCCGTGACCTGGAAGAATGGCGCAACATGGTGGAACATATGAATAGGCCCAAGGACATTATTTCAATAGCCCTCGTTGGCAAATACGTGCAGTTGAAGGATTCTTATCTCTCGGTGCGGGAAGCACTGCGTCACGCGGCTCTGGCACACGATCGTGACGTAGAGATCATCTGGGTCGACTCCGAGCAGTTGGAGACGGACGGTGCGGAGGCCGTTCTTCGCATGGCGCAGGGAATCATTGTCCCCGGGGGGTTTGGCGGCCGTGGCATCGAGGGGATGATAAAAGCCGCCCAGTACGCCAGGGTAAATGGGGTTCCCTATCTGGGGCTCTGCCTTGGCATGCATGTGATGGTCATCGAGTATGCCCGCCATGTGCTGCAGTCTCATGAGCCCAATTCCCGGGAATTCTCTGCAGATACTCGGTATCCGGTGATCGACTTCCTCCCCGAGCAGCGCCAGGCCAGGGATATGGGGGGAACTATGCGCCTGGGAATCTATCCCTGCACGATGGTGCCTCATACCAGGGCTGCTATCGCCTACAATGATTCCCCGGTATACGAACGCCATCGCCACCGGCTTGAATTCAATAACGAGTTTCGTGATGTGCTGGAACGCGGCGGGCTGGTTCTGAGCGGCCTCTCTCCAGACGGCAACCTGGTGGAGATTTCTGAGGCGTGTGATCATCCCTGGATGGTGGGAACGCAATTCCATCCGGAATTTGCCTCCCGGCCCAATCGCCCTCACCCACTGTTTGCCGACTTCATTAAATCGGCCAAGAGCATATTGCGAGAGGGGGAGCAGCATCCCCTGCCGCTCTAATCAAATTGTGAATGCTGGACAAAAACAAGGATATGTGATATAGTGAGATATAAATCAATGCGCATCTTTCTCGATACCGCCAATATCGATGAGATACGTCAGGCGGCTAAGCTGGGCGTAATCAGCGGGGTGACCACCAATCCTTCACTGATGGCTAAAGAGGGTCGTTGCGATCTGAAGGATGTGATCCAGGAGATAACATCGATTGTCGATGGCCCAATCTCGGCTGAGGTGCTGAGCTCGGATCCCGTGGATATGATCGAGGAGGCGCAGCAGATTTCCTCCTGGTCTCCCAATGTGGTCGTCAAGATCCCCGTCTCGGCAGCCGGCCTGGAAGCGATCTCAGTGCTTTCTCGGAAAGAAATAAGCACTAACATGACCTTGTGTTTTTCCCTGAATCAGGCTATACTAGGTGCAGTTGCCGGAGCAACCTATGTCAGCCCCTTCGTAGGACGGCTGGATGATATCGGCCACGACGGAATGGCGCTCGTTGCCGAGATCGTTGAGGTTTTCGAGTATTACGGTTTCTCCAGTCAGGTTATTGCTGCCAGCATACGTCATCCGTTGCATTGTGTTGAGGCGGCGAGGGCAGGCGCTCATATCGCCACCGTTCCCTATCGAGTCCTGATGCAGATGATAGAACATCCCCTCACCGAGCGAGGCATGTCCCTTTTTGCCGCGGACTGGCAGAGGATCGCTCGAGGATCCAGTCAATAGTCACTGGTCACTAGTCCCCTGCCCACCTCCCGACTATCGAGTCGCAACCCTGGACTAGCGGTAAAGGGGCAAAGCCCCTTTAAAAACCCGGGACGTAACTGCTGTAGGGGGTTTCAGGGGGATTCTCCCCCTGATGATCCTGTCGGCTAACGACTATCAAATCTTGACTAACGAGGTTCGCCATGAATTATGCTGAGCTACAAAGCAAAACCCGCGAAGAGCTGTTGGCCCTGGCCAGGGAATCACGTATCTCCGGCTGTACCGGGTTGAAGAAGGATGAGATGGTGCTCCGTCTGCTTCAAGGCTATACCGAACAGCAGGGGCATACTTTCCGCGGAGGTACCCTTGAGATCACATCAGACGGCCATGGATTTCTGCGTCAGAACGGCCTGTGCGCCCGGGGAGAGGATATCTACATATCCCAGTCGCAGATCCGCCGCTTCCTTCTTCGTAATGGCGACCTGGTGACCGGTCAGGTCAGGCCACCTAAAAACGGCGAGAGATACTCCGGCCTTCTTCGGGTGGAAGCGGTAAATGGACTCGATCCCGAAGCAGCCAAGTCCCGCCCTCATTTTGACTACTTGACGCCTGTCTTCCCCCAGGAGCTCATCAATCTGGAGACCGACCCCAAGAATCTCTCCACCAGACTGATTAACCTGATTTCTCCCATCGGAAGGGGGCAGAGGGGGCTGATCGTGTCTCCGCCAAAGGCAGGGAAGACGTTCCT
Organism: Dehalococcoidia bacterium; assembly: GCA_023271485.1. GTDB lineage: Bacteria > Chloroflexota > Dehalococcoidia > SZUA-161 > SpSt-899 > BS503. The sequence goes on from JALPXT010000077.1 coordinate 2,289, forward strand.
TCTGAAGCACATCGCTAATGGCGCTCTGGCTAACTATAACGATATTTACGTTATGGTCTGCCTCATCGGGGAACGGCCCGAGGAGGTCACTGATTGGAGGAAGTCGATCAATGCCGAAGTGGTAAGTTCCACCTTTGACGAGCCGGTGGAGGAACACACCCGAGTCGCCGAGGTAGCCATGGAAAGGGCTAAGCGACTGGTGGAATTGGGACAAGATGTGCTGATCCTTCTCGATTCGCTCACCCGGCTCACCCGGGCTTACAACCTGGAGATGCCCTCGAGTGGACGTACCCTCTCTGGCGGAGTTGACACTGCCGCCCTATATCCACCTAAGAGATTCTTCGGAGCAGCCCGCAATACCGAGGAAAAAGGGAGTCTCACCATTATCGCCACTTGCCTCATCGACACCGGCAGTCGCATGGATGAGGTGATCTACGAGGAATTCAAAGGTACCGGCAATATGGAGCTCCACCTGGATCGGAAGCTTGCCGAGCGACGGACATTCCCGGCCATCGATATCCAGCGCAGCGGCACGAGGCACGAGGAGCTCTTGTTGGATGAAAACACCTTGAAACAGGTGTGGCTGCTGCGGCGCATGATGGCAATGGTCTCCTCCAGCAGCGCTGACTCCACCGAGGCCACCGAGCGCATCCTGGACCGATTGGCCAGAAGCAAGTCCAATGCCGAGTTCCTGGCCTCCCTTTCCAAGGGGATGTGATGCTGGTTCAGAGCCCAGATGCTCCTTACGAACTCCGGTAGCGATTGGTGATGGGGAGCCTTCGATCCTTTCCGAATGCCCGCGGGGTGATTTTAATGCCTGGTGGCGACTGACGGCGTTTGAACTCGCTCCCATCAACCAGTGAGATAACCCGCTGCACCAACTTGCGGTCGAATCCCAGAGCTACGATTTGGTCGAGACTCTTATCCTCTTCGACATAGGCTTCAAGAACTGGATCCAATACCTCGTACGGAGGCAGGCTGTCAACATCCCTCTGCCCGGGCCGCAGCTCCGCTGAGGGTTCCTTCTCGATAACACGCCGGGGGATGATCTCCCTGGCTGCACTGGAGTTCTTGTGCCCTGCAAGTTGATACACCAATGTCTTGGGCACGTCTTTGATCACCGCAAATCCCCCCGCCATGTCTCCGTAGAGGGTGCAATAGCCACAGGCGATCTCGCTCTTGTTGCCCGTGGTGAGCACCAGCCAGCCAAACTTGTTAGAGAGGGCCATCAGAATATTGCCTCTTATCCGCGCCTGGAGATTCTCCTCGGCTATATCCTCCTGGGTGCCGGCGAAAGATCCGGCCAGCATGCTGAGATAGCCATCCATAGCCTGCTCGATGGGGATAACTCTCATCTCAATCCCCAGATTCTCCGATAGCAACCGAGCATCAGTCCGGCTCCCTTCGGAGGAGTATCGTGAGGGCATGGAGACGCCGATGACATTCTCCGGACCAAGCGCGTCCACGGCGATGGCGGCAACCAGGCTGGAGTCCACCCCGCCGGAGAGGCCGACCAGCACCCTATAGAACCCATTCTTGTGAATGTAATCACGTGTCCCCAGGACGAGGGCGGCGTAGATTTCCCCCACCCGATCGTGGATCTCTGCCGAGCGCGCCGGAAAGAGTCGAGAGTCGGGGAGGGGGACTCCAGACTCCAGACTCCAGACTCTTGTATGGACTTCCTGTGAGGCGATGTCCAGGTCTGCAACGAGAAGGTCCTCCTCGAACTGCTTAGCGCGGGCGATGGCTTCACCTCTCTCATCCAATAACATGCTGCCACCGTCGAAGACCAGCTCGTCCTGACCCCCCACCAGGTTGACGTAAGCCAGGATTACCGTGTCTTCGGAGGCCCTGCCGGCGAGCATTCGCTCTCTTAAATCTCTCTTCCCGGCATGATAGGGCGAGGCGCTGATGTTCACTATCACCTCGGCCCCGGCAGAGGCCTGACGTGATGCCGGCCCGGTTGGATACCAGATGTCCTGGCAGATGCTAACCCCGATGCTCACCCCGTTTATCACAAAGATGGGAGCCTTGGTGCCGGGCTGGAAGTATCTGTTTTCATCGAACACGCCATAGTTGGGAAGGCATGTCTTATGATAGATGCCGCAGAGCTCCCCATCGTAGGCTACTGCGGCAGCATTGTAGAGGCCGTCCCTGGAATCGACGAAACCCACCACCAGCGCGATGGCCGCGGAATGCCTCACGATCACATCGAGCTTCTCCAGGTTACCGGTGATAAACTCCGGCTTCAGCAGCAGATCCTCGGGGGGATATCCGGTAATAACCATCTCCGGGAAGCAGAGGAGGTCAACCTGCATTGCCCTTGCTCTCTCGATGTAGTGCAGGATCCTGGCCGTATTACCTTCGAGATCACCTACGGTGCAGTTGACCTGAGCCAGGCCTATTCTAAAGCTGCTCATGGGGAACTTCGCTCCAGGGCATCAGCCAACGAGGTCTTCAGCTTGCCCAGACGATCACCAAATCGAGATTGGAGTTCAGTCACCATTCTCTTCCACTCCTCGCCTGTTCCGGCGTTGATCTCACCAACTGCGCTGCCCGAGATTCTCAGCCGGTGCAGTGATTCCCTTACGGATTTCTCAATAGTGGCTCTGTTCTCTTGGTGACATCGTTGCTTTGCCTGGTGGTATTCCTGAAGAACCCCTTCTATTTCCTGACAGATACTCTCGATGCGCTCGCCGCTCTTGAGATTGAGGATGCCCCGGATCGCTCTTTCCGATAGGTCGGTGTCTTCCAATCCCATACTTTGCAGCAATACCGACAGCGCACTTCTGGCTACAACCGACTTCTCCTTCCCATCGTACTTGCTCATACCCTCAGCCAAAACACCACTGAATCCGTGTTCCAGGCACCTCTTCGCCAGACCCTCCCCGATGAGGATATGTTCCTCCTCTTTCCTCTTCCGCATTTCCTCTGGCGACAGTGTGCCCAGTTGTTCGGCTCTCTCGAGTGCTCTTTCCAGGGCGCTCTTCATCTCTCCCATCTTGATAACTCCATGTCCGCAGTCTATCGTTCCTTCCCTACTTGAAGAAGGGACTACTAATAGTATAAACTAGGAACTGAGGTTATTCAACTTCAATGCGAATGATATTCATCCATGGTTCCGGATTCACCAGCATCTTCTGGCATTATCAGACCAGCCATTTCAAGGATTCCGAGGCAATCTCCCTCCCGGGACATCCGGAGGGGAAGCCATGCACCAGCGTGACGGAGTATACCGATTGGCTGAGAGGATATATTCGTGAAATGAACTACTCGGGTGTGATCCTGGTCGGCCATTCGCTGGGTGGGGCTATCGCCATGGACTATGGGCTGCGATACGCCGGCGATCTGAAAGCACTGATTCTCATAGGAACGGGAGCCAGACTCCGGGTGCACCCCGATTTTCTTGCCTGGTGTGAGGACGGAATCCAGAACGTAGCGGAGTGGATGAAGAACTGGGAACCCACCTATGCCCTGGTGCCCCCGGAACTGAGGGAGAGGTTGCTTGAGGAGACCAGGCTGGTAGGGCCGGGGGTACAGCTCAATGATTTACTCTGTTGTGATAAGTTCGATGTCATGGCGGATATACATCGCATCGAACTGCCCACGCTGGTTCTCTGCGGCTCCGAGGATCAGATGACGCCGGTGAAATATTCGCAGTTTCTCGCCGGCAGGATCAAAGGGGCTCGACAGGTGGTGATTGAAGGCGGGACTCATCTGGTGCCGGCTGAGAAGCCGGCGGAGGTCAA
>JALPXT010000075.1 GCA_023271485.1 Dehalococcoidia bacterium
CCGCTGAAGGCTTTAGAAAATCGGCCCCGGCTATGTGGCAAATGAGAAACGCTCCCCGGAGGAAGAGATAATGATCGTAGTCATGAGAAGTGATGCTACCGAGAATGACATCACCCGGGTCTCGGAGCGCATAAAGGAACTGGGATTCAAGCCACACCTGTCCAGGGGCATTGAGCGAACAGTGATCGGCGCCATCGGGCGTGAGTTCCCTGAGCTCCAGGGCATGCTCGAGGTCTTGCACGGTGTTGAGGACGTATTCCCTATTCTGAAGCCATACAAACTGGCCAGCCGCGACTTTCAGCCTGCCAACACTGCGATAACTGTGGGAGAGGTCACCCTGGGAAGCGGTCAGTTGGTGGTGATAGCCGGCCCCTGTGCGGTTGAGACAGAGCAGCAGGTGCTGGAAACTGCGCGGGCGGTGAAGGCAGCCGGGGCCAGCATCCTGCGTGGTGGTGCCTACAAACCAAGCACCTCTCCTTACCACTTTCGTGGGCTGGGGAAAGAGGCGCTGGAATTCCTCGCCCAGGCACGCGCCGAGACAGGCTTGCCTTTCATTACCGAGGTGCTTGCTCCCGGGGACGTCGATCTGATCTCCAGATATACCGACATCCTTCAAGTGGGAGCGCGCAACATGCAGAATTTCGTCCTGCTGGAGGAAGTGGGAAGAACAAGGATACCAGTGATGCTCAAGCGGGGCATGTCGGCCACCATTGAAGAGTGGCTTCTATCTGCTGAATACATTCTCTCCCAGGGCAATCGCGAGGTGATGCTCTGCGAACGGGGCATCAGGACATTCGAAAAATACACCCGCAACACCATGGATGTGAGCGCCATTCCCATTATCAAGAAGCTCAGCCATCTGCCGGTGATCGCCGATCCCAGTCACGGCACGGGTAAGTGGTACCTGGTCACCCCTATGGCCCTGGCTGCTGTTGCCGCAGGCGCCGACGGCCTGATGATTGAGGTCCATCCTAGGCCGGATCATGCCTTGAAAGACGGTGCCCAGTCACTCACTTTTGACAATTTTGAGCAGCTTATGTCCCAGGTTACTGATGTGGCGGCCTCCGTCGGCCGCAGATTGGTTACGCGGCCAGTGGCGAAACTTGCCAGTCAGATTGCCTGACTCGCCAGGTGAGACAGTCACCGCCCTTATGTCAACAAGAGTGGCCTCCAGATCCATACTTTGTTCTCCGTCCGGCCCTCATGGCATCTCTTACCCTCTCTTTAGCCAGCCTACTGGAAAGACTCCCCTGCTGTTCATCCTTTCCATTCTACTGCCCCGGCAATCACCCCACCGGCATTGGTAACGAAATCCGGGATCACCAGGATGCCCTTATCGGTGAGGCTCTGGATGGGATGTTGGAAGAGGGAGTCATAGAAAGGGTGAACTGATGATTGGGAAGGTTACAGGCGCTCTGGAAAGGGCAGGGATGCCAAGTGGTTTTGAGGCCCAGGGGAGGACTGCCTAGAGCGCCGTGGAATTGATCGGCTATGCTGGGCATCTTTGAGGCCTTCACATCGAAGTTTGTCAAGAAATATGCCAACCTGAGTGGCATCACTGAGAGCGCTTTTGATGATTAAGTGGAAGAGGTTAGAGCTGAGAAGTTCCCGCAAGAAGAACATTACTACCGAATGCTTAAGGGGGAATTCGAAAAGCTGGAGGCGCTAATCGACAGAGCGGATACCTGAGAATTCCGAATCACCGCTATACCTTCGTGCTCCACAACTCCACCTTCTTTGAGCATTTTCCCATTGACTGGAGGGATAGGAATTTCAGGAATTCCTATGCCTCGTTAACCCCTGCGTAGGCAGGGGTAAAGTGGCGAAGCCCCTTTAAAAGCGCAGGACATGACCGCTTTAGGAGGTTCAGGGGGAGAATCCCCCTGATGATCCTGTGCGTCCCAGAGAGTACGGGCCATTTGGGGCATCATGTGGCATCATGACCCGGAAAGAAAACCAATGACCAGCAGAAGAGATCTGACCGAAGGGCATATAGTAAGAAACATCCTCTATCTCTCCTGGCCTATCGTTGTCTCCGCCTTGTTGCAGACGACGGTAGGCATCGTGGACATCATGATGGTGGGGGTTTTGGGCCCGCAGCCCTTGGCGGCAGTCGGGATGGGCCGCTTTATCTTCATGATCGTCTTAGTCCTTGTCATGGCCATCTCCACCGGTGCTCAGGCTCTTGTGGCTAGATATACCGGGGCCAAAAACCCGGAAGCGGTAACCCGGGTGGTGGATCAGACCTTGATTTTGAGTGTGGTATTGGCCACGGGCATGATGGCCCTGGGACTGGCACTCTCACCAGCGCTTCTCCGAATCATGGGTGCAGAGGAAAATGTCCTGGCATTGGGGGTGCCCTATGTGAGGATAATCTTTGGGGGCATTCTTTTTATGATGCTTAACTTCATCATAAACTCCATCCTCCAGGGTGCCGGGGACAGCAGGACACCACTCAAGATACTTCTACTGATCAACATTCTCAACATAGTTTTGAACTATCTGCTGATCTTTGGAGTGGGGTTCTTCCCCAGGCTGGAGGTAAGGGGAGCGGCCTGGGGGACGATTATCTCCAGGATCGTGGGGGCGGCCGTGGGGATGTGGGTCTTGCTGAGCGGGCGGTTTGCTGCCCGGACAGATATCCTCTCTCGCTTCCGGATTGAACCGGCATTGATGAGCAAGATAATGCGCATTGGGCTTCCTACCGGGCTCCAGGGGCTGGTACGCAGTGGATCTGGAATCATTCTCTTGAGGTTTGTATCCGATACAATCCACGGGACTTATGCTATTGCTGCCTTGACCATTGGACTGCAGATCGAAGCGATTTCCTTCATGCCCGGAATCGCCTTCGGCACGGGTGCCATGACGCTTGTTGGCCAGAACCTCGGTGCCGGAAAGCCCGATCGAGCCAGGAGAAACGGTCTGACGGCCACCTGGATAGCCACCGCCCTGATGTCCAGCGTGGGGCTGCTTTTCTATATCTTCGCCGAGCAGATTATGAGCGTATTTACTGAAAGTGCTCACGTAATCGACATCGGTGGCGACTATCTCCGCATAATGGCCTATTCACAACCGTTCCTGGCACTGGCAATGGTTTTCTCCGGGGGGCTGCGGGGGGCCGGTGATACTAAGACCCCCCTCATATACACCATAATTCACACCTGGCTGGTGCGCATACCCTTGATATACGTCCTGGGATTCGTGCTTAATTGGCAGACAACCGGCATCTGGTGGGCAATGACGCTATCTACCGTCACCCAGGGGCTCGCCACCTGGTGGAAGTTCCAGCAAGGGGACTGGCAGAAGATTAAGCTGTGATATTCAGTTCCTCAACAGCCGCTATCTTCCCATGGCTCACAAAAGCTCCAAGACGGGCACATCTCTCTCGGCGGCCTTTTCATATACCAGTTTAGCACAGATTATATCCTGAATGGCCAGTCCGGTGGAGTCGAAAATGGTAATCTCCTCATCGTTTTCTCGTCCTCTCTTTGTCTCAGCCACCACCTCGGCCAGAGTACCATAGATATCCTCAACGTTAATCACTCCCTCAGACAACGGGACGTTAATCTCACCGGAGTGAGCAGCCTGCTCAATCTCATCAATTATGACCTTGGCATCCTTCAATAGATCCGCTTCCAACTCCTGCTTGCCTTTCGCATCCGCCCCGATCGCATTGATGTGAGTTCCCGGCCTGAAATGTTTCCCCCCGGATACTAATATTATTCCCCAGGGGTGAACACACCTCATTGCGCATCGCGTGGTATCAGCCCATAATGTTCCTGGGAATTGCCTTCCCCGATAACGTTTGCAGGAGCAGTCCGTGGAGTGCTATAATATCAACCGTGGGCCGCTAGCTCAATGGAAGAGCAACTGACTCTTAATCAGTGGGTTACAGGTTCGAGTCCTGTGCGGCCCATTTTTCCAATACCATGTATGTTCTCGGCACGGCAGGACACGTAGACCATGGCAAGTCCGCTTTGGTCCAGGCCATCACCGGCATCGACCCCGATCGCCTGGCCGAAGAGAAGGAACGAGGTATGACCATCGACCTCGGCTTCGCCTGGCTCAAGCTGCCCACCGGCCGTGAGATCAGCATCGTCGATGTCCCCGGACACGAGCGGTTCATCAAGAACATGCTCGCCGGCGTCGGGGGAATCGACCTGTCAATTCTGGTCATTGCCGCCGACGAAGGTGTCATGCCGCAGACACGGGAGCATCTGGCCATCCTCGATCTCCTCAACGTGAGCCGGGGTATTGTGGTCATCACCAAGAAAGACCTCGTGGATGAGGAAATGCTGGAACTGGCTGCTGACGATGCCGAAGAGGTGATAAAGGGCACTGTGCTTGAGGGTGCCCCGATAATCGCCACCTCTGCCCTCACCCGGGATGGACTGCCCCGACTGCTTTCTGCCATCGATAAGCTTCTGGATTCTACCACACCGCGGAGGGATATCGGCAAACCCAGGCTTTCTATCGACCGAGCCTTCAGCATGAAGGGCTTCGGGACGGTGGTCACCGGCACGCTGCTTGATGGCGGATTCTCTGTGGGTCAGGAGGTGGAAATTCTGCCACCGGGGCGGCGAGCCCATATCCGCGGATTACAGACACACAAGCGGAAGGTCGATACCACCTTGCCCGGCACCCGCCTGGCGATCAACCTGACCGGCATTGCCACCGGCGAGCTGCGACGAGGACTTGTGATCACCACGCCGGGATGGCTGGAGCCCACCCGATCTATGGACGTCCGGATCCGTGCCATCTCCGGTCTGGGACAGCCGATAACCCATAACGCCGCCATCACCTTCCATACCGGCGCCGCCGAGGTATCAGGCAAGGTGCGCTTATTGGACCGAGACAAACTCGTCCGGGGCGAAAGCGGGTGGGCACAGATACTTCTCACTCAGCCCGTGGCAGTGGTCAACGGTGACCTCTTTATCATCCGCTCCTCGAGAGGGACTCTGGGAGGTGGAGCAATCATCGATACCCAGCCCAGGCGACATCGCCGTTTTCAGTCCAGCGTCATCGAAAACCTGGAGGTCAGGGAGAAAGGATCACCGGAGGATATCCTTCTTGCCACTCTGGAGAACAATCAGCCGGCCGAGCTGACCAGCATCTTATCCGCCTCCAGCCTTTCTCCGGACGCAGCCAACGAAGCTCTGCAGAGGTTACTATCCGGCAATCGAGTGGTGATGCTCGGTTCCGAGCGACCGCGGGCGCTTCTCTTCACCGCAAACGGCTGGGCTCGCCTGAGAGAACAGGCGAAGAGAACCGTCCAGAGTCATCATCGTCAGTTTCCCCTGCGGGTGGGAATGCCCCGGGAGGAACTCCGCAGCCGGCTCAAAATTCCCCAGCAGCATTTCAGCAATGCCTTGCAGAGATTCATCGAGGAAGGCGTCCTCATCGAAGAGAGGGCACTGGTGAGGCTCCCGTCGCATACGGTTGAGCTCACCGTCAGGCAACAAGCTGAGGCCGATGCCTTCCTGACGGCCCTATCCCAAAATCCCTTCTCCCCACCCAGCGAATCCCTGCCGGAACCGGAGCTGCTCAACATGCTCATCGAACAGCGGCGTGTAGTCCAGGTGAGTAATAACGTCGTCTTTGCGGCCTCCGCCTACGATGAGATGACCAGGCGCATCACCGAGCACCTGAAATCCAAAGGCAAGATAACCGTGGCCGAGGTGCGGGACATGTTCCAGACCAGTCGCAAGTACGCTCTTTCGTTGCTGGAACATCTCGACGAGCAGAGGATAACCCGCCGCGTAGGCGACGAACGCATGCTGCGATGATTGGCGGCCGATGCCTCTATTGACCCAGGCAGGACATCTGTATTATAATAGAGACAGGGATAGCTGTAAGTTCCTGAAAACCTCTGCGGATTTGCGTTCGGCCGAAACCTGGCTCCCCCGAGAAACACTCTAATGATCACGAGTAATGCGAGGATAGTTGCGGCTCTGAGAGCCACGTTAGTGCGACCCTTTCGGAGCAAATTATATCCGAAAATACCTGTCAACTTGACAATAATTGTAACCGTTCACCTTGCTGTCATTCTGAGCCCTTCGCTTCTGTCAT